>JACNJX010000021.1 GCA_014382345.1 Alphaproteobacteria bacterium | reverse complement strand
CCGCAGCCGGCCCCCGTGCCGCGGCCGCCGGTGACGACGGGGGGCTTGTCCGTTGCGAGAATCCCCGCCAAGCCGCCGCCTTGCAGCAACTCGCCGGAAGTGCGGCGGTTCTGTGCGGGCGGGTGGCGCAGGGCAAAATGCGCGCGGGCGAGATCGCGGCGGGGGACCTCCAGGTCGCGGGGAAATTCGGAACCGCCGGTCAGCGCGATGGCGTCGAAGTCGCCAAGTAAGTCTTCAACCGGAAAATTGACGCCGACGTGCGTGTTGGGCAGGAAAACAACGCCTTCGGCCTGTAGCTGGC
Organism: Alphaproteobacteria bacterium; assembly: GCA_014382345.1. Taxonomy (GTDB): domain Bacteria; phylum Pseudomonadota; class Alphaproteobacteria; order Rhodospirillales; family Casp-alpha2; genus Casp-alpha2. The sequence continues at coordinate 25,453 of JACNJX010000021.1, read as the reverse complement.
TCATGCGCCGGTCAATCAGGCCCTTGTCCAGCTTGAAATCGGGAATACCATAGCGCAGCAGGCCGCCGATCTTGTTGTTTTTCTCGAAGACGACGACCCGGTGCCCGGCACGGGCCAGTTGTTGCGCGCAGGCCAGCCCGGCAGGCCCGGAGCCAACGATGCCAACACGTTTACCGGTGCTGTGGGCGGGCACCTGAGGCGCGATCCAGCCCTTCTCCCAGCCTTCATCGATGATGGCGCATTCGATGGTCTTGATGGTCACCGGCTCATCGGTGATGTTGAGCGTGCACGCCGCTTCGCATGGCGCGGGACAAACCCGCCCGGTGAATTCCGGGAAATTGTTGGTTGAATGCAGGGTGTTCAATGCCCCCCGCATGTCGCCCCGGTAGACCAGGTCGTTCCATTCCGGAATGATGTTATCGACCGGACAACCGCTGTGACAGAAGGGGATGCCGCAATCCATGCAGCGCCCGCCCTGACGCGTCAGTTCATCGGCGGCCAGCGGCTGGACAAATTCCCCGTAGCCTTTGACGCGCTCCTCGACCGGCGCATAGGTGCGCTCGGCGCGGTCAAATTCCATGAAACCGGTGGGCTTGCCCATGGTGCGTTCTTCCTTCTTATTCTCTATTCACCGGCGGCGAGGTTGATCGGGCCCTCGTTCCGGGCGGTCTGCATGTCCAGCAGCGCGCGGCGGTAATCGACGGGCAGAACCTTGACGAATTTGGCAAGGCTCGTCTCCCAGGTGTCGAGGATTTCACGCGCGCGACCGGAGCCGGTGAGTTTCGCGTGGCGGTCGATCAGGAACTTGAGGCGGGCCTCGTCCTCACCCAGCATGTCGGCTTTGGCGGCGTCCATGTCCGCATGGGCTTGGGCGCCCGTGGGCTCGATGCGCTCAATGACCACCATCGCCGTGTTGCAGCGTTTTTCGAAGTCGCCCCCTTCGTCCAGCACATAGGCGATGCCGCCCGACATGCCGGCGGCGAAGTTGCGCCCAATGGAACCAAGAACGACGACACAGCCGCCGGTCATGTATTCGCAGCCGTGATCGCCGACGCCTTCGACGACGGCGACGGCGCCCGAATTCCTGACGGCGAAGCGTTCGCCGGCGACACCGCGGAAATAGCAATCGCCTGCGATGGCGCCATAAAGCACCGTGTTGCCGATGATGATATTGTCTTCCGGCACAATCTGTCCCTTGGGCGACGGGCTGACGATGATGCGCCCGCCGGACAGGCCCTTGCCGACGTAATCGTTGGCATCGCCCTCCAGTTTCAGGGTGACGCCGTGGGCCAGCCATGCGCCGAAGCTCTGGCCGGCCGTGCCGGTCAGGGAAATGTTGATGGTATCGTCCGCCAATCCCTGATGGCCATGGCGGCGGGCTATTTCGCCGGACAGCATGGCGCCGACGGTGCGGTTAATATTGCGGATCGGCATTTCGATGCGGACAGGCTTTCCGGTGTCCAGCGCCGGGCGGGCCTGTTCGATCAGTTCGTTGTCCAGCGCCTTGTCGAGGCCGTGGTTCTGGGTCTCGGAATTGAAAATTGCGATGTCGCCGTTGACGTTCGGCTTGGCGAAAATCGGCGCCAGGTCGAGGCCCTTGGCCTTCCAGTGAGTCACCGCTTTACGGGTATCGAGCCGGTCCATGCGGCCAATCATTTCGTTGAAGGTCCTGAAACCCAGCTCGGCCATGATTTCACGGACTTCCTCGGCGATGAATTTGAAGAAGTTGATGACGTGTTCGGGCTCGCCGGTGAACCGCTTGCGCAGTTCCGGGTCCTGGGTGGCGATGCCCGCGGGACAGGTGTTGAGGTGGCACTTGCGCATCATGATGCAGCCTTGGGCGATCAGGGCGGCGGTAGCGAAACCGAATTCATCAGCCCCCAGCAGCGCGCCGATGACGACATCGCGCCCGGAGCGCAGGCCCCCGTCGACCTGAACGGCGATGCGTCCGCGCAGCCGGTTCAGGACCAGCGTCTGGTGGGTTTCGGCCAGGCCCAATTCCCAGAACGACCCCGCGTTCATGATCGAGGTCAGCGGACTGGCCCCGGTGCCGCCGTCGTTGCCGGAAATGGTGACGTGGTCCGCGTGCGCCTTCGACACGCCCGCGGCAACGGTGCCGACGCCGACTTCGGAGACCAATTTGACGGAAATCCGGGCTTCCGGGTTGACGTTCTTGAGGTCGTGGATGAGCTGCGCCAGATCCTCAATGGAATATATATCGTGGTGCGGCGGCGGCGAAATCAGGCCCACCCCTGCTGTCGAATGACGTACCCGGGCGATGGTTTCGTCGACCTTGTGGCCGGGCAGCTGGCCGCCTTCGCCGGGTTTCGCGCCCTGCGCCATTTTGATCTGAATATCGTCGGAGTTGACCAGATATTCCGTGGTCACGCCAAAACGCCCGGACGCCACCTGCTTGATGGCGGAACGCATGGAATCGCCATTTTCCATAGGCTCGAAGCGCGATGCATCTTCGCCGCCTTCACCGGTGTTGGACTTGGCCCCCATCCGGTTCATGGCGATCGCCAGATTGGTGTGGGCTTCCCACGAAATGGAGCCAAACGACATGGCACCGGTGGCGAAGCGCTTGACGATCTCGCTGGTCGGTTCGACCTCATCCAGTGACAACGGCACGCCGGCGCGTTTCAACCGGAACAGGCCGCGCAGGTTGCGGAACGAAGGATCGCGTTCGTTGATCTTGGCGGTAAACGTCTTGAAACGCTTGTAATCACCGGACCGCACCGCGTGTTGCAGGGCGCCGATGGTTTCCGGCGTCCACATGTGTTCCTCGCCGCGCAGCCGGAACGCGTATTCGCCGCCGACATCCAGCGCGCCTTTCAGAATCTGGACCTCGCCGAAGGCAGCCCGGTGGCGTTGTACGGTTTCTTCGCCGATTTCATCCAGGCCGATGCCTTCGATGATGGTCTGGGTCTTGGTGAAGTATTTTTCGATGAAGGCGCTGCTCAAACCGACGGCGTCGAAAATCTGCGCGCCGCAATAGGATTGGAACGTGGAAATTCCCATTTTCGACATAACCTTGAGGATTCCCTTGCCGACGGCCTTGACGTAGTGGGCGTGCATCTCTTCTTCGGTTAACGGTTCAGCCGCCTGGTTGCCGAGGGCCGAGATCGTATCGAAGGCCAGATACGGGTTGATGGCTTCCGCGCCGTAGCCGATCAGCAGGCAGAAATCGTGCACCTTGCGGGCCTCGCCGGTTTCTATCACCAGTCCCACTTCAGTCCGGAGTCCCTCGCGGATCAGGTGATGATGCACCGCCGCCGTCGCCAACAGGGACGGAATCGCCACCCGATCGGCGTTGATGCTGCGGTCCGACAAAATCAAAATGTTGCGCCCCTGGCGGACGACGTCGGCGGCCTTGGCGCAAATGGCGTCCAGTGCGGAGGACAGTCCCTTCGCGCCGTCGTCCGCCTCATAGCAGATACTCATGGTGTAGGTGTGGAAGGCCTTGTCCATCAGGTGTTCGATATGGCGGATTTTTTCCAAATCGACGTTGGACAGGATCGGTTGGCGGACTTCCAGGCGCTTGTGGGTGCCGCCGGTTTCCAGATCCAGAAGATTGGGCCGGGGGCCGATCAGGGAAATCAGCGACATTACCGATTCCTCGCGGATCGGGTCGACCGGCGGGTTGGTCACCTGCGCGAAGTTCTGATGGAAATAATCGAACAAAAGCCTCGGCTTGTCCGACAGCACGGCAGGCGGAATATCCCGGCCCATGGAGCCGATCGGGTCCTGGCCGTCCACGGCCATGGGTTCCAGGAAAAACTTGATGTCTTCCTGGCTGTAGCCGAAGGCTTGCTGGCGATCCAACAGCGTCTGGTGGTCGGGCGGCATGGCGGCGACTTCCGACGGCAGATTTTCCAGTTGAATCTGGGTTTCGTCGAGCCATGTCTGATAGGGCTTGGCGCGGGCCAGTTCGTCCTTCAGTTCGTTGTCGTCGACGATGCACTGGCGCTCCAGGTCGATCAGCAGCATCTTGCCCGGCTGCAAACGCCATTTCTTGGTGATCCGTTCTTCCGGCACCGGCAAAACGCCGACTTCCGAGCCCAGCACCACGATATCGTCGTCGGTGACAACGTAGCGCGCAGGCCGGAGTCCGTTGCGGTCCAGTGTCGCGCCGATCTGTTGGCCGTCGGTGAAGGCGATGGCCGCAGGGCCGTCCCAGGGTTCCATGACGGCGGCGTGGTATTCGTAAAAGGCACGCCGTTCGGCATCCATCAGCGGATGGCCGTCCCAGGCCTCGGGAATCATGATCATCATGGCGTGGGCCAGCGAATAGCCGCCGGCGACCAGCAGTTCGAGCGCATTGTCGAAGGTCGCGGAATCCGACGCGCCGTCGCCGATCAGGGGCCACAGTTTTTCCAGGTCGTCGCCCAAAAGCGCCGATTGCATGGAATTCCGCCGGGCCAGCATCCAGTTGATGTTGCCGCGCACGGTATTGATTTCACCGTTGTGGCAGAGATACCGGAACGGCTGCGCCAGCGGCCACGACGGGAAGGTATTGGTGGAAAACCGTTGATGCACGAGGGCCAGGGCGGATTCGAACCGGCTGTCGTTGAGGTCGAGAAAATACTTGTCCACGTTGGGGGCCAGCATCATGCCCTTGTAGACGATGGTGCGCGCCGACATGGACGTGATGTAGAAATGGCCGATGTCCTCGATGTCTTCGTCCCAGACAAGATGATGGGCCTGTTTACGAATGACGAACAGTTTGCGCTCGAAGGCGTCGGTATCGGCGCAGGTGTCGCCGCGCTGGATGAACACCTGGCGGATCAAAGGCTCGATGGGTTTAACGCTGTCGCCCAGATAGCTGCTGTCGACGGGAACGTCGCGCCAGCCCAGCACCGTCTGGCCTTCGGCGATGGCCGCAGTTTCAATGGCCTTGGCGCACGCGTTCAGGGACGATTCGCCGTGCGGCAGGAACACCATGCCGACCGCATAGTCGCCTTCCGGCGGCAACTCGAACCCCAGCTTTTCCGTCTCTTCCCGGAACAGGAGGTCGGGCAGTTGAGTCAGAATCCCAGCGCCGTCGCCGGCCAGCGGATCGGCGCTGACGGCGCCGCGGTGGTCCAGATTGATAAGAATCTGAATCCCCTGGCGAACGATTTCATGCGACTTAGCATTCTTGATATTGGCGATAAAGCCGATACCACAGTTATCGTGTTCGTTCTGTGGGTCGTACATGCCTTGCTTTTGGGGCAATCCGACCGGCGTGGGCCAATCCCGTTGGCTCATCGTTTTTCTTACCTTTGTCGTTAAACGGCCGGTCTAGATACCAGTGACGGGCCGTTCATTCCAGCAAAAATGCGGGGTTTTTCTTCCCTCGAAAGCCAGCATAAACCATCTTTTCACGGCTTGAAAACTAAAGGCGGGAACGGGGGTGGAAACATAGGCCTTGGGGGAAACGGCTGGCGTTGCTATATTTCTACCAGATTTTGGGGGTTTTAGCTTGCCGGTTCTACATATTGCGGTTTTAGCCCTTGTTCAGGGCGTCACCGAATTTCTGCCGATCAGTTCCCAGGCGCACCTGCAACTGGTGTCGGCGTTCACCGGATGGGCCGATCAGGGCCTGATGATCGACGTCGCCGTACACGTCGGTACGCTGGGCGCGGTGATGCTGTATTTCTGGCGCGATCTCTGGTTCATGACGGCGGGCGTGGCGAAGCTGGCCAGGGGGCGGTGGAATCCCGGCGCCCGGCTGGCGGGCTTTCTCATCGTCGCGACAATACCGGCGGTGGCGGCGGGGTATCTGATCCACCGCTATTATCCGGGCGGCATTCGCGGCATTGAAATCATCGCCTGGACGACGCTGGGCTTCGGCGTGCTGTTGTTTATCGCCGACAAGGCCGGCATGACGGTGCGCCGCATCGAACACCTGAGACTGGGCGATTACCTGATCATCGGTTGCGCCCAGGCGGTGGCCCTGGTCCCCGGCACCAGCCGGTCGGGCATTACCATGACGGCGGCCCGGGTTCTCGGCATGGAACGGCGCGACGGCGCGCGTTTGTCCATGTTGATGTCGATCCCGGTCATTATCGGCGCCGGCAGCCTGCAGGGGTGGGATCTGCACCAGTCCGGCGACGTGCGCCTGACCAACGATGTGTTTATCGCCGCGCTGTTCGCTTTTTTTGCCGCGCTGTTCGTCATGGCGGGCTTGATGGTGTGGCTCAAACGCTCGACCTATACGCCGTTCGTTATCTACCGGATCGCCTTGGGCGGCTTCCTGCTGGCGGTGGTCTACGGCTGGGTGGGGTGATTCCCGCACCGATCAAAGGACCGGGCATTTTCTATTTAAATGAGGCGCAGGTTAATGTTTCCGTCACACCGTCTCCACGCTTCAAGGGAAATGTAACGTGCATGCATCCAATCTCGAATTCCATGCCGGTCCAATTGGGGAGGCTGTAGGCGATGAACATTTCCCTGTCTTTCAGCGACTTCAGATGTGTTTTTAATATCTCATCCTTTACATTACCCAGATTGATTTCAGAAAAATTCTTTCCTGTCATCTCACTGCCGTGTGCACCTACCCACGCCCCGCCCCACAGCTTAATGAACGCATCCGGCCTATTCGCCTTATCTTCTGCCGCCTTTAAAATAAGCAGATTGGGCCAAAACCTGATGAACGGTTTGGACTGAATGTCGGCAAAATCCAGCACATTCTCACTGACTGTTTCGTTAACCAGATCGACAAACTCTGTAATCAGCGGATGATCATTCTCGTTTTGGCTGCCGATACTCAACACCCCCCCCCTATCTACAGCATAGTTAATAAAAACAAATAGCTAAGAGATAACTTGAAGATGCTCGAAACTATCACATCCGTCGGAGAAGCGGATTGATTCACATCAAGTTTCGATATTGCGAGAGATGCGGATATGCCAAATCGAGGGGGCCTATACTGATGAATGGCCGCTTCGGGTCAGAGGCGGCCGCCCGTGGCGAGGCTTTGATATCCTGGTGTCGGGCCGAAGCCGTCTCGTCGTCTGCGGCTGGCTGGGGTGATTCCCACACCGGTCAATGGGCCGGAAAATTGTTCTAACGATTGATGTCATTCCGGGCGTGGACACGCCGGCAAACGGCTTACCCTGTCGGCAATTGGGCAATAGCGGGCTCTCCGGTGGTGTGACGTGTCCCGTTAAGGCAGAGCACACCCGTCTTGTTGCTTTTGGTGAGGTGGGTTACACGCCCAATCGTTTCCGGTGAAATCGAGATGAGCGTTCTTTGGCATCTTCACGGCGACACAAGACGCCTTGAGGGCACGATATCCCCGTGCACACTGCCAGCCCGTTCCGTACGAAGAGTCCACAAAAAATCCATTCTCCGGCACCTTTACGGCAACACAAGACTCCTTGTCCGCCCGATACCCGCGATTGCATTTCCATCCGGGTCCGTACGAAGCTTCCGCGAAATATCCGTTCGCCGGCACCTTTACAGCGGCACAGCGTCCTTTGACCTCCCGATACCCTCTATCACACTCCCACCCGCCCCCAAATTTCAGGGGATGTGCATTGGAAGGGATTGCGGCGGACGTTTTCTTGGCGAAGACATCGCCTGGAGCCGCTGCCTGAAGCGCCAAAAGAGTCAGAACGAAAATGAAAATGGCGCGCAGGCGCCGTATTTTACTCATGAGTCATTCCTTGTTATCGGCGCCAAAGCTAGGATTTCGGTTTTAAGCGAGTGGATATGGCATTAGCCGCTTCTTCAAAATCATCAAAATGAATGGTCCCGGACTTGGTGATCTGTGATGTTTCGTGGCCCTTGCCGGCCAAAATCACAACGTCGTTATCCCGGGATTGATGGATGATATATTCTATTGCGGCTCTCCGGTCCTGAATCAAAACACAGTCCTGGAAATCAGGGTCTACGCCACGCAAAATTTCATCCATGATTATTGAGCTGTCTTCCCGGCGCGGATTATCATCTGTAATCACCAGCAGGTCAGCCATATCGCCGGCAATTTTGCCCATTTTCGGGCGTTTCCCACGATCCCGATTTCCGCCGCAGCCAAAGAGAACGAGAAGGCGTCCGTTGCGGCTTCGTGCGATGTCTTTAAGCGTTCGCAGCACATTTTGCAGGCCATCCGGTGTATGGGCATAATCGACCAACACCATATAGGGCTGCCCCATATCAACATGTTCCATCCGTCCCCTCGGGGGGGAACAGGAAGACAGTGTTTTTTGAATGTATTTTTCAGGAACGCCGATATGTCGAAGCACACTCGCCGCCGCCTTGATGTTTAAAAGATTAAAATCGCCCAAGAGCCGGGTCGCAAACTCAATGGGAACATTTTTAAAACATTTCGGATAAATTTTGTGCGCGCGGCCTTCACCCATAAAATCCAGTTTTGTTTTTTGATATTTTTTGAAGGTTTTATGATAATCCAGATGGTCTTGCGTAATATTCGTGAGGAGCTTGAGATTAAAATCGATGCCGAGAACCCGGGCTTGATCGATTCCTTCCGAAGTGACTTCCATCACAAAATGCGTTCCCCCTTTGCTTAAGTGGGTGTTCATAAATCTTGAAATATCCTTTGATTCGGGTGTCGACAGGTCCTTGTTTCCGGAATTCAATGTCCCCAAAACAAAAGGATTGTGCCCCGCAGATTTCAGGACTTCGCCAATCAGGTGCGAGACTGTCGTCTTTCCATTTGTTCCGGTAATGCCAATAACATAAAGATCCTTGGAAGGATGGCTCGGGGCATGTGGCTCTATTTTTATAGGCGGCGCATCCGGAAACCGGGCGACGTTAATTCGGTGTAATTCCAAGGGGAGTGTCCTTTAAATATCTAAAGCTTTAAATCGGTGAACCTGGAATATCGGTCCCTGCTAAAGCGGGTTTTCAGTTTTTCTTTCCAGCACCGTTTGACCGGTGTATCCGATCATTGCAGATTTGGTTCTTAAGCTCCGCCGCCAACCCTAATACGCTTTGTTCTTTTGGTTGGTCCTCAGGCTTCAGCGGCGGGACGTCCGCCTCTGACGGCCGGGGTGGATTTTCACTTATCCAGGGAGGCTCAGGTTTTTGTGACATTTTTCTCTCGATCATCATGGTTGCTGTTCGCGGGCAATTCCCGACCCTGTTTCAGAAACGGGGCCATCCCCTGGGTTTCGGGCTCTCTTTGAAGGGGCCCCCTGTCTACCGGCGATGCCACGGGCTCTGAATCCCGCATTAAAGCCGCGTCCAGGTCTTTGGGGTCGATGTACAGGGTTTGGACGATTCCCGGACGGTCCGGCTTTGCGTGCAGACGGATCAACGTCGAAATTCGCCTGTAGGCGGGAAACGAGATGCCTTCCAAAAGCTCCTCATCCGTTTCCACGGCATAGACACCCGCCGGCTGCACACCGTCTAATTCGGCTAAGATGAAAGGCCGCCTGAAGGTCACTGTTTTCTTGCTCGTGCGTATCGTCATGGCATACCTCCTGGTTGACGGCTTCGCCGTCCGATCGAGGAGGCCGGAAGAGAGCTAAGGGTTCCTCCGTTCGGATTGCTACGACTTTGGTGCGGGGGGACCGGATTCTTCCGTCGCCTTGTCGGCTTGTTTGGCGGGCAGTTCAACTGCCGACGCTCCCATGGGCGCGTCTACGGGTTTAACTTTGCCGGGAGTGTCTTGGGCCGTGGAAAATTGCTTAAAGGACATGGGGGGACTCTTTTAATTGTGGCGGCAATGATTTGCTGCTCGTATATACATAGGCTCTAATAGTTATAAAAACAATGCATTAAAATAAATATATTTGTAGATATTTATATACGGCAAAATATTATTTAATAAAGTACTTATTTTTATTTTAAAATTTTTAGTAGTAATGAAAATTTTATTTATAATATAGTTTAAGGGCACGCGCGGGTTTGTGCGCCAATCCAAGGCTGCAGACATGCCAAATCGAGGGGGCCTATACTGATGAATGGCCGCTTCGGGTCAGAGGCGGCCGCCCGTGGCGAGGCTTTGATATCCTGGTGTCGGGCCGAAGCCGTCTCGTCGTCTACGGCTGGGTGGGATGGGTTCCATTTGATGGATTACAAGGCGTTTAACAAATATTGCGGATCGTTGCCCGCGACGAACCATGTCGTGCAGTGGGGCGGATCGCACGTCTGGAAAGTCGGGGAGAAGGTGTTCGCCATCGGCGGTTGGGGCAACGGAAAATATCCCGGCGTGACCTTCAAGGTCTCCGAGATCGCCTATGAACTGCTAAAGGATCAACCGGGACTGCGCCCGGCGCCCTATCTGGCGTCGCGCGGCATGAAGTGGATCCAGCACTACGCCAAACCGGGGCTATCGGATAAGGAATTGAAGGATTATCTGGCGCAATCCCACCGCATCGTGTCCCTCGGTCTGACAAAGAAAAAGCAAAAGGAACTGGGCCTTAATCAGGGCTAGGGTTGTCCGGCGGCTTCTCCGAACCAGGAAACACTGGCCCGCGCCCGGTCGAGGGCGGCCTCCTCAGAGTCGAACGTTTTGGCTATATGCCCGCCGATGGCGAACCAGCCCGACGGGTCTTCGGCGTCGCGGCGGAATTCCTCGAAGCCGAAGGTGCCGTCAGGGCGCAGGAAGATATCGACGCAGCGCCCGCCGTCCGGCGTGTTGATGGATTTGAGGACCTTGTTTAGGTGCGCCACGGTTTTAAGAGCCCCCGCTTAATATCCAGAGTCGGGATCGACGATGGGTTCCGGCGGCTGGCCATTGCGGATGCGGCGGATGTTTTCGACCACCACCAAAGCCGCCGTTTCCGGCACCGTCAGGCTGGCCACGTGCGGGGTGACGGTAATCTTCGGGTGGCTCCAGAACGGATGATCGGCGGGCAGGGGTTCGCTGTGAAAAACGTCGAGCACGGCGGCGGAAACGGGGCCGTCGTCGATGGCCTTTATCATGTCGTCATCGACCACATGGCCGCCGCGCGCGGCGTTGATGACGACGGCGCCGTCCGGCAACTGCCCGAGCGTTTCGGAGTTTATTATTCCCGCCGTTTCCGGCGTCAGCGGCAACAGGCAGACGAGAATTTCCGTTCGCGCCAGAAAATCCTTTAACCCCGCCTCGCCATCAAAGGGTGTTATGCCGTCCAGTGTCTTGGGCGTTCGGCTCCATCCGGCGACGTCGAATTCCAGCGCCGCCAGCTTTTGCGCCGCGTCCAGGCCGAGAACGCCCAACCCCATGATGCCGATGCGCCGTGTACGCGTGTCGGCCTGAGGATACTGCTGCCAGCAATGTTCCTTTGCGCCTTGGGCGTAATCGCCGAAGCGGCGGTGATGGTGCAGCACCCAATAGAGAACGTATTCGCTCATGCCCCGTGTCAGGCCCGGGTCCATCAGCCGGACAACGGGCACGCCCGCAGGCAGATCGCGGCCGATCAGGTGATCGACGCCGGCGCCCAGCGAGAAAATGCATTTCAGGTTGGGCAGGTCCTTGAACGCGCCCGGCCTCGGCCCCCAGGCCAGAACATATTCGATCTCCGCCGGATCACCGATATCGTCCAGCGCCGGCGTCCACTGGCGGAAGTCGAGGTCGGGCAGTTCGCGGGCGAGCATGTCGCGCCAACGGTCGACGTCGTCGGATTTGGAGGAAAACAGCAGCGCCATCAAACACGCACCGCGCCGGTGTCGTCGGCCTTGAGCTCAAAGGCGGCGGCCATCAGGGCCCTGGTGTAGGGGTCCTGCGGGTTGTCGAGGATGGCGTCGGCGGTGCCCTGCTCGACGACACGGCCTTCGCGCATGACCAGGATTTCGTGCGCCATGGCGCGGATCACCTTGAGGTCGTGGCTGATGAACAAATAGGCCAGATCGTGATTTTTTTGCAGGTCGCGCAGCAGGTCGACGATCTGCGCCTGCACCGACATGTCGAGCGCGCTGGTCGGCTCGTCGAGCACGATGAATTTCGGCTTTAATATAAGCGCCCTGGCGATGGCGATGCGCTGGCGCTGGCCGCCGGAAAATTCGTGCGGATAGCGGTTCAGCATGTCCGCCTCCAGCCCGACCTCTTCCAGGGCGTCGACGACCAGATGGCGGCGTTCGTCGAAGTCGCCGCCGATGCCGTGCACCAACAGGCCTTCCTCGACGATCTGGCGGATCGTCAGGCGCGGGCTCAAAGATCCGTACGGATCCTGAAACACGATCTGCATTTCGCGGCGGAACGGGCGCAGCGCCTTGCCCTGCAGGGCCTGTAGGCTGCGCCCTTCGAAGGCGACCTCGCCGTTGCTTTTTTCCAGCCGCAGCAGGGCGCGGCCCAGCGTGCTTTTGCCCGACCCGCTTTCGCCGACGATGCCCAGCGTATGACCCTGGCGCACGGTCAGCGAAATGCCGTCCACCGCCTTGACGTAACCGGCGGTGCGGCGGATGACGCCCTTCTTGATCGGGAACCAGACCTTGACGTCGTGGCCGGCCATAATCGTCGGCGCGTTCTCGGCGACCGGGTCGGGGCGGCCCTTGGGTTCGGCGGCCAAAAGGTGTTGCGTGTAGGCGTGTTGGGGGTTCTCGAAGACTTGCGCGAGATCGCCCTGTTCGACGATTTCGCCGTCGTTCATCACCGATACCGTATCGGCCATGTGCCGGACGATGCCGAGATCATGGGTAATCAGCAGCAACGCCATGCCGAGCTTTTGTTGCAGGTCTTTCAGCAGCGCCAGCACCTGCGCCTGGATGGTGACGTCGAGCGCCGTCGTTGGCTCGTCGGCGATCAGCAGGTCCGGGTCGTTGGCCAGCGCCATGGCGATCATCACACGCTGTTGCTGGCCGCCGGAAAATTCGTGCGGCAGGGCATTCAGGCGGCTCTTGGCTTCCGGCAGCCCGACCAGGTCCAGCAGTTCCAGCACCCGTGCGTGGGCTTCGTCCCGGCTCAGCGCCTTGTGCAGGAACAGGACTTCGGAAATCTGTTTTTCGATGGAATGCAGGGGGTTCAGGGAGGTCAACGGTTCCTGGAAAATCATGGCGATGCGGTTGCCGCGAATTTCGCGCATCTTCCAACTCGGCGCGGCCATCAGTTGCTCGCCCTGGAAGGTGATGGAGCCGCCCGGATGATGGGCCAGCGGATAGGGCAGAAGCTGCATCACCGACAGCGCCGTCACCGACTTGCCGGACCCGGACTCGCCGACCAGGGCATGGGTCTCGCCCTTTTCGATGGCGAGCGACGCGTTACGCACGGCCCGGACTTCGTTCTCGCCGAAACCGAAAGAAGCGTGCAGGTCGGAAATTTCCAGCAGTGGGCTCATCGCAGGGTTTTCCTTGGATCGAAGGCGTCGCGCACGGCTTCACCGATGAATACCAGCAGCGACAGCATGATGGCGATGACAAAGAAGCCACTCAAGCCCAACCACGGCGCCTGCAGGTTGGCCTTGCCCTGGTTGAGCAGTTCTCCCAGGCTGGGCGAACCCGCCGGAAGACCGAAGCCGAGGAAGTCCAGCCCCGTCAGCGTCGTGATGGACCCCGCCAGCGTGAACGGCATGAAGGTCACAGTGGCGACCATGGCATTGGGCAGGACGTGTTTGTAGATGATCTTGAAGTCGCCGACGCCCAAGGCCTTGGCCGCGCGCACAAAATCCAGGTTGCGGGCTTTCAGGAATTCCGCCCGCACCACGCCGACGAAGCCCATCCAGCTAAACAGCAGCATCAAGCCCAGCAGCCACCAGAAATTGGGCGTAATCACGCTGGCCATGATGATCAGCAGGTAGAGCATCGGCATGCCGCCCCAGATTTCGATGAACCGTTGCCCCAGCAGGTCGGTCAGGCCGCCGTAAAACCCCTGGAACGCGCCGATGGAAACGCCGACAAAGGCGCTGCACAGCGTCAGCGTCAGCCCGAACAGCACCGAAATGCGGAAGCCGTAAATCAGCCGCGCGACCACGTCGCGGCCCTGGTCGTCGGTGCCGAGCCAGTTTTGCAGGCTGGGCGGGGCGGGCGCGGGAACTTTCAGGTCATAATTGATGGTGTCGTAGGAATAGCGGATCGGCGGCCACACCATCCAGCCCTTGGCCTTGATCAGATCGGACACGAACGGGTCGCGGTAATCCGCTTCGGTGAGGAATTCGCCGCCGAACGTGGTTTCCGGATAATCGACGAAGACGGGGGCATAAAACGCGCCGTCGAAGCGGACCAGCAGTGGCTTGTCGTTGGCGACCCCTTCGGCGAACAGGGATCCCAGGAACAAGACCATGAAAAGCCACAGCGACCACACGCCGCGCCGGTTGCGGCGGAAGTTGGCCAGCCTGCGCTGCGTCAGCGGCGTAATGCGGATTCCAAGAAAACGGCCGGGGATTTCGGGGGCGCGGGTCATGGCGGTCAGTCCCGTCCCTCGAAATCGATGCGGGGGTCGACCACGTGATACATCAGATCGCCGATGATCCCCATCAACAGCCCCAGCAGGGTGAAAAAATAGAGCGTTCCGAACATCACCGGGTAATCCCTCTTCAGCGCCGCCTCGAAGCCGAGCAACCCGAGCCCGTCGAGCGAGAAGATGATCTCGGTCAGCATGACGCCGGTGAACAGGATGCCGATAAAGGCGGCGGGGAAGCCGGCGATGATGATCAGCATGGCGTTACGGAAGATGTGCTTATACAGCACCCGGCGCTCGCTCAGGCCCTTGGACCGGGCAGTGATGACGTACTGTTTGTTGATTTCTTCCAGAAACGAATTCTTGGTCAGCATGGTCAACCCGGCGAACCCGCCAATCACCATGCTCAACAATGGCAGCGCCAGGTGCCAGAAATAATCGACGACCTTTTCCCAGGCGGTAAGGCTTTCGAAATTGGGCGACGTCAGGCCGCGCAGCGGGAACCAGTCGAAATAGGTCGGCCCCGCGAACAACACGATCAGCAGAATGGCGAACAGGAAACTGGGCACGGCGTTGCCGAAGATGACGACGCCCGATGTCCAGACATCGAATTTGCTGCCGTCGCGCACCGCCTTGCGAATGCCTAACGGTATGGAAATGAAATAGACCAGCAGCGTCGTCCACAGCCCCAACGAAATGGACACCGGCAGCTTGTCGACGACCAACTGGGCGACGGAGCGGTCCTGGAAGAAGCTGTCGCCGAAATCGAAGCGCACGTAGCTCCCCATCATCAGTTGGAAGCGTTCAAACGCCGGTTTGTCGAGGCCGAATTGTTTCTCGATGCTTTTGATCAGGTCCGGCGGCAACCCTTGTGCGCCCCGGTAGCGGCTGGGTTCACCGGCCTGCTTGCCGGTGGTCCGGCTTTTGCGCTCGGCGGTGACCTCGGAACCGGCTTCGCCGCCGACGCGCGCGGTGACATCCACGGCGTCTCCGGTCAACTGGGCGATGGCCTGTTCCACCGGGCCGCCGGGCAGGACCTGCACGACGGCGAAGTTGATGAGCATGATCCCCAGCAGGGTCGGCACGATCAGCAACAGGCGGCGGATGATGTAGGCGTACATGTTATTTCCGGGCCGAGGCGAGTTTGCTTTTCAGCGCGTCTTCTTTCTTGGCATCGACCCACCAGGCCAGGAACTGGTTGCCCTGGATGGGGGTGACGGATGGCCGGCCGAATTTGTCCCAAAAGGCGATGCGGTCGTACTTGATGTGCCAGTGCGGGATCAGCCAGTGCCCCCACTGCAATACCCTGTCGAGCGCGCGCACGCTGGCCACCAGGGCCTTGCGGTCGGGCGCCGCGATGACCTTTTCGATCAGGGCGTCGATGACACGGTCCTTGATGCCGATGGTATTGCGCCCTCCTTCGATATCGGCGGCGGTGGACCCCCAATAGGACCGTTGCTCGTTGCCCGGCGACAGCGATTGCCCCGCGCCGCCGACGATGACGTCGAAATCGAAGGTGTCGAGTCGGCGGCGGTATTGCGACGGATCGATGGTGCGCACGGTTAGTTTGACGCCCAGTTTCTCGAGGTTCTTGGCGAACGGCAGCACGATGCGCTCGAACAGCGGACTGACCAGCAGGACCTCGAACTCCAAGGCCTTGCCGGTTTTCTCATGGATCCGGCTGCGGCCCTTGATGACCCATCCGGCCTCGGTCAGAAGTTTGCCGGCGGCGCGCAGGTTGCGCCGGATGTTGCCCGAGCCGTCGGCCTTGGGCGGGTTGTATTCTTTCGTGAAGACGTCCGTCGGCAATTGGTCTCGGAAGGGTTCCAGAAGTTTCAGCTCATCGCCCTTGGGGATTCCCGTGGCCGCCAGTTCGGAATTGTCGAAGTAGCTCCTGGTGCGGGAATATTGTCCAAAAAACAGGTTCTTGTTGGACCATTCGAAATCGAAGGCATGGGCCAACGCTTGGCGTACGCGCTTGTCCTTGAATTTGTCGCGCCGGGTGTTGAAGACGAACGCCTGCATGCCGGTGGACCGGTTGTGTTTGATCTTTTCCGCCCGGACCAGCCCGCTTTTCACATCCTTGAAGTCATAGGCCGTGGCCCAGGCTTTTGATGAATTCTCCTGGCGGTAGTCGTATTCGCCCTTCTTGAAGGCCTGCAGCGCAATAGTGGCGTCGCGGTAATAGTCGTAGCGGATGACGTCGAAATTGTACTGCCCCCGGTTGACCGGGATGTCACGGCCCCACCATTTTTCGACCCGCTTGTAGGTGATCGACCGGCCCGGCTCGAAGGACTCGATCCTGTAAGGCCCACTGCCCAGCGGTGGTTCCAGGGTGGTTTTCGAAAAGTTGCGGGACTCCCAGAAATGTTTCGGCAGCACCGTCAACTGGCCCAGGATCAGCGGCAGTTCGCGGTTCTCGCCGGGTTTGAAGTTGAAGCGCACCGTCAGCGGCCCGGTTTTCACGACTTCTTTTACATTGCCGTAATAGAACCGGTAAAACGGCGTGCCTTCCTTGATCAGCGTGTTGAAGGTCCAGATCACGTCTTCGACGCTGACCGGCTTGCCATCGTTCCAGCGTGCTTCTTTTCGGAGTGTGAACGCGACCCAGGAGCGGTCTTTCGGCATTTCCACGGATTCCGCCAGCTGCCCGTACTGGCTAAAGGCCTCATCCGCCGTGCCATACATCAGGTTGTCATACAGAAAACCCAGCCCTGAGGCCGGGTTGCCCTTGATGATGAAGCTGTTGAAGCTGTCAAACGTGCCGGTGGCGCTGAGCCGCACCGTGCCGCCCTTGGGCGCGTTCGGGTTGACGTAGTCCAGATGTTTAAAGCCGGCCGGGTATTTCAAATCGCCGTGCATGGCGATGCCGTGGGACTTATCGGCGGCAAGGGCGGCTTCGGAGGCAAGGCCCAAAACGGCGGTGAACAGGATGGCGGCTATCAGTCGCATGGCGTTCCTTTGGTTTTTTGACCCCCATGGGAGGTTAGCAAAACACCATCGAACGATGGCGAAAATATGGTGTTTACCGGCTCAAAAGTTCCATCGCCCGGGCATGCAGGGCCCTGTCGCCACAGGCCAGCACCGTGCCGTCGCCATCGCCGTAGGGACCAAGGGGGCGCCCCTGCCAGTCGGAAATGACGCCGCCGGCGCCTTCGATGATCGGCACCATGGGGGCAAAATCATGCAGATCCATGGTGCCTTCGCAGACAATGTCGACCCAGCCGTTGGCAAGCAGACCGTAGGCCATGCATTCGGCCCCGTAAACGGCGCGCCAGGACGCCTTGCGCAGGCGCTCGAAGGCCGGGAAGTTTTCGTCTCCGAACATCTGCGGCGACGTGGCATAAATCCACGCCTTGGCGACATCGTCACAGGCGCGGACGCTGACGGGTTCTCCGTTGAACGTGGTCGGGCGGCCCTGCACCCCGACCCAGCGTTCCTTCAGCGCAGGAATATCCATCACGCCCAGAATTGGTGTTTTGTTTCGCATCAGCGCGATCAGGGTTCCGAACACCGGCTTGCCGGTGACGAAGGACTGCGTGCCGTCGACCGGGTCCAGTACCCAGACGTATTCGGCATCCGGGTTCTTGTCGTCCATTTCCTCGCCGACGATGCCGTGATCCGGCTGGGCGTCTTCGATCACGGCCCGCATGGCGGCTTCGGCTTCCTTGTCGGCGATGGTGACCGGGCTGGCGTCGGGCTTGGCGACGATATCGAAATCACCCCGGAAGTACTTCAGCACCACGCCGGCTGCGGTATCGGCCAGCGTTTCCGCCAGCGCGATCAATCCGTCATCGGGGGTGTCGCCGGGGGTCATGGCAGCGGTTTCGGCTGATCGCTCAAGGTCCGCAGATAGGCGATGATGGCGGCTCGCGCACCCGGTTTTTTGATGCCCGCGAAGCTCATCTTGGTGCCCTTGGCGAAAGCCTTCGGCGCGGCCAGGAAACCATCCAGGTCTTTGTATGTCCATTCTCCGCCGAGGCCCTTGAGGGCTGGGGAAAACGTGTAGCCTGACGCCATCGCCTTACCGCGGCCGACGACATCCCAGAGGTTGGGGCCGAGCTTGTGCTTGCCGCCTTTTTCCGTCGAATGACACGCCTTGCACTTTTTGAAGGCCTTCGCGCCGGAAGCGGCATCGGCGGATGCCAGCATAGCCAGCGCGTCGGCAGCCTTTGGTGGTGCTGAGGCGGGCGTGGCGGACGCGGCTGCCGGGGCAGGCGCTTTATCAGCTCCGCCCGCTGCCGGGAAAGCGGTGGTTTCAAGAGGCTTGGGGTGGACCAGAAGGTTGCCGATGGCGTTCACGCCATAGACCAGCCAGGCGGAGACCAGAACGCCCAAGGCAACCTTTTCAAACATCGAAACTTTCATGGACAATTTCCTAACGGGTTGGTCCCGGCGGGCGGAAATCCCCGCCGGAAGAGTATGTGCGGGGAATGTAGCCCCAAGGCCCCCTCCGGTTCAATGCGCAAAGCGGTTTTCTGTGGCTCATTGGGAGGGTACTGTTGCGGATATGAATACGCCCAAATCCCCGCCCCGAAATCCCATCGTCGTCATTCCGGCGCGTTTGGCCTCGACGCGCCTTCCGAACAAACCGCTGGCCGACATCAACGGTGAGCCGATGATCGTGCACGTCTGGCGGCGCGCCATGGAAGCCGACGCCGGCCCGGTGATCGTCGCCTGCGGCGATTTTGAAATTATCGACGCCATCAAGGACGCCGGCGGCGACGCCGTGTACACCAACCCCGGCCATGTCTCGGGCTCGGACCGGGTGTTCGAGGCGCTGCACACGGTCGATCCGCTGAAAAAGCACGATTGCGTTATTAATGTTCAGGGCGACCTGCCAACTATCGCCGCCGACGTTATCCGGGCCGCCCTGATACCGCTCGGCAACGGGGACGTCGATATAGCCACCCTGGCGACGCCGATCACCGATGAGGCCGAGCGCACCAACCCCAACGTGGTCAAGGCGGTGCTGTCCTTAGGGGAAGGCGACAAGACCGCGCGCGCGCTCTATTTCAGCCGTGCCACCGTGCCGGACGGCCCAGGCCCCCATTATCATCATATCGGGCTGTATGCGTTCCGCCGCGCCGCGCTGGAAACTTTCGTCAAGCTGCCGCAGGGGGAGCTTGAGCGAATCGAGAAGCTGGAACAACTGCGCGCGCTGGAAAACGGCATGCGCATTGATGTCCAGCTCGTTGACACGGTCCCGCTGGGTGTCGATACTCCCGCCGACCTTGAACGCGCCCGCGCCTTGCTGGCGCCGGGGAAAAAGTAGAGCCGCCGATCATGTCCGAGTCTGACAATTCCATCGCCTTTCAGGGTGCACCGGGCGCCTATTCGGACATGGCGTGCCGCAGCGCCCATCCGGAGATGACGCCGCTGCCGTGCAGGACGTTTTCGGACACCTTTGAAGCCGTGCGTTCAGGCGCGGCAAGGTTGGCGATGATCCCCATCGAAAACACCATCGCAGGCCGCGTCGCCGACATTCACCACCTGTTGCCGGAATCGGACCTGCATATCATCGCCGAACATTTCCAGCGCGTGAACCATCACCTGCTGGGCGTGCCTGGGGCAAAGATTTCCGACATCACCCATGTTCACAGCCACGTCCATGCGCTCAATCAGTGTTGCAAGCTGATCCGCACGTTGGGTGTGGAGCCGGTGGTGCGCGCCGACACGGCGGGGGCGGCGGCCGATATCGCGGCCAGGGGCGACAAGACCCAGGCCGCCATCGCGTCCGAGCTGGCGGCCGAAATGGATGGCCTGGTCAGCCTTCAGGCCAACATCGAAGACGCCGAACACAACACCACGCGGTTCGTCATCATGGCGCGTGAGCCCAATGATCCGGGTGTCGATTGCGAAAACGTAATGACCAGCTTCATATTCCGGGTGCGCAACGTGCCCGCCGCGCTCTATAAGGCGCTGGGCGGTTTCGCCACCAACGGCGTCAACCTGACAAAATTGGAAAGTTATGTCGATGCCGGCTTCATCGCCGCCCAGTTCTATGCCGACGCCGAAGGCCATCCGGATCAGCCGGGCCTGAAACAGGCGCTTGAGGAACTCGACTTCATCACCCACGAAATCCGGATTATGGGCGTCTACCCGGCGCATCCCTTCCGGCTGCAGCACAACGGTAACGGCGAGGCTTAGCCGCCCGCCACATCCTCCAGCCAGTCATCGATCAGGCGGCGCGCGATGGAATCGCGGCGCGGCAGGCGCATTTCGCCGTTAACGGCCGGCCCATTGGCCCATTCTCCGAAATTTTTGAGTTCCTCGGGCGTGAACCAGCGGGCGTCTTCGATCTCGCGGGGATCGATGTCGATCTCCGTGGTTGTCGCGCGCGCCCGGAAACCCAGCATCAGGGATGAGGGAAACGGCCACGGTTGCGAGGCCTGATAGCGCACATCGGTGACGCGGATGGCGGATTCCTCTTCCACCTCGCGGGCGACGGCCTCTTCCAGGGTTTCCCCCGGATCGACAAACCCGGCCAGGGTCGAATACATGCCTTCTACCCATTTTTTCTGCCGTCCCAACAGGCAGGCGGGGCCCTGGCCTTCCGGGTTCGCGTGTGCCACCAGCATAATCACCGCCGGGTCGGTGCGCGGGAAATGTGTGTGCGGGGTGTCTTCGTCGGAACACACCCGCATATAGCCGCCGTCGCGGCTTTGCGTCGGCTTGCCGCAGACGCCGCAGAACCGGTGGCGCTGGTGCCAGTGGATCATGCCCCGGGCATAGGCCAGCAGCGCGCCCATGTCGCCGGCCATCACCGCGCCGACGCGGCGCAGATCCATAAATTCGCCCGCGTCCGCCCTTGCCGAGATTTCGCCCGCGGCCTGTTCGTCGAGGGTGGAAATATCGGCGGCGACATAGGCGATTTCATTTTCGAGTCCCTCATGTTCAACACCAAGGATTACGGTGGTCCCGGCTTCGACGATAAGGGCTTGCGCCGCCGCGCCGGTCAGGAACACCGGCTCCGGCACCGTGTCACCGGTTTCCGTCATGCAGATCAGGCTGCGGCCTTGCCAGAGAGGAATGAACCGCGTGGCTGCGTGGTTAAGGTGAGCGTCCACCCAAGCTTCGTCGCGGCGCCTCGTTGCGGCGCGGTCTAGCGTAATTCCGGTGTAATGCAGAGTCTTGGCCATGTCGAAACCTGACACAGCCACCCCATGAAAACAATTTTGGCGTTGAGGTTTTGTTAAGACCCATTGCCTACGTTGGAGACTGCTTCTTGTTGTTCTCATCCCTCTGGGTGCCCGGACCGATGGTCAGGGTATGGGGGGAACGGAGGAGGTTCCGATGAAGGCATCCGGCCCCGTTCTGGCCCGGTCTTCCCTGTTGTTTGGCGCCTTGTTGCTGCTCAGCGCGTGCGTTTCGCCCTTCGGCGCGACGTCGAGCGTTTTCAGTTGCAAGGAAGTCAGCAAGGAAGCCGTTAAACGCATCAACTGGACCAAGGTCCCCGAAGTCAACGTCAGCATCCGCCACGATGAATTTTCACCGATGGTGATCCGGCTTCGCCAGGGTTGGCCCTATGTGTTCCGCATCCGCAACCGCGACGATGACGGCCACGCCTTTAAGGCCTACGAATTCTTCAAGAACGTCGCCGTGATCCAGTCATCCGTCGAAGGCGAAGTGCTGGACAACCCGTGCCTCAGCGCCCTTTGGGTGCCGTCCCGTCAGACGGCGGAATTGCGGCTGGTGGCGGCGGTCGACGGCTATTACGAATTCGAAGACCTGCCCTTTTTCGCGCTCACCGGGTTTTACGATGGACCCCAGGGCGTCATCATCATCGAAGAACGCAAGCCCCGCATTTAGCGCCTCCTGAAAGATCGATTTAAAAGAACGGGCCGGAATCCTTTAAGCCCGCCCCGGCGGCTGTTATAGTGCGCGCGGGAGACTGGGCTGGACAGGCCCCTCGCCAACCCGGTCAGGTCCGGAAGGAAGCAGCCGTAACGAGTTTCGGTCTGGGTCGGTTCCAGTCTCCCACCTTGTTTATTTTTATCCCCTGCGCCGGTACCGATGAACGAAACCGCTTCCACCGAGACAGGAACAGGCGAGCCCGGTGGCGCTGCCGGCGTCGTCTATCAGGTGTTCGCGCGCAAATACCGCCCCTCCACGTTCGCCGATCTGGTCGGTCAGGACGCCATGGTGCAGACCCTGACCAACGCCATCCAGTCTGACCGGCTGGCGCAGGCCTATATCCTGACCGGTGTGCGCGGCATCGGCAAAACGTCTACGGCCCGGATTATCGCCCGCGCGCTGAACTGCATCGGGCCTGATGGTCAGGGCGGGCCGACGCCTGAACCCTGCGGGGTTTGTGAAAACTGCGTCGCCATCGCCGAAGACCGCCACGTCGATGTGCTGGAGATGGACGCCGCCAGCCGCACCGGCGTCGATGACATCCGCGAAGTCATCGAGGGCGTGCGTTACCGCCCGACAGCGGCGCGGTTCAAGATCTACATCATCGACGAAGTGCACATGCTGTCGCGTCACGCTTTCAATGCGTTGCTGAAAACGCTGGAAGAGCCGCCCGAACATGTAAAGTTCGTGTTCGCCACCACGGAAATCCGAAAAGTTCCGGTGACCGTGCTCAGCCGGTGTCAGCGGTTTGATCTCAAGCGCGTCGATATGGAAGCCCTGAAGGCGCATTTCGCGGGCATTGCCGAAGCGGAAGGGGCGAAGATTGCAGACGGCGCGCTGCACCTTATTGCGCGGGCCGCCGACGGCAGCGTGCGCGACGGCCTCAGCCTTTTGGACCAGGCGGTATCCCACGCCGACCCGGATGGCGGTGAGATCGGTGAAGACGACGTGCGCGCCATGCTGGGCCTGGCCGACCGCTCGCGCAGTTTCCAGCTCCTGGAATCGGTTATGGGCGGGGATGTGGCCGAAGCGCTGGAATTGCTCGACCAACTCTACCGGGAGGGCGCCGACCCGTTGGCGATTCTCGAAGACCTGTTGGAAATCACCCACTGGCTGACCCGTATCAAGGTCGTTCCGGCGGCCGCCGTCGCGCCGGAGGTTCCGGAAATCGAACGGGTCCGGGGCCGCGATATGGAAAGCCGCCTGACCATGGCGGCGCTGGCGCGGTCGTGGCAGATGCTGCTCAAGGGCCTGCA
Source organism: Alphaproteobacteria bacterium (assembly GCA_014382345.1). GTDB lineage: Bacteria > Pseudomonadota > Alphaproteobacteria > Rhodospirillales > Casp-alpha2 > Casp-alpha2. The sequence goes on along the minus strand of JACNJX010000021.1, from coordinate 2,074 downwards.
AGAGGTGCGCATGGCGCCATCGCAGATTCAGGCGGCGGAAATGATCCTGGTGCGTCTCGCCCATACCGCCGTCATGCCGACTCCGGAAGAAGCGATCCGCCAGTTGCAGGACGCGCCGACCGCGAGCGCGGCCCCGCAAACTGTTCCGGCGGCCCCGGCGGTTCCGTCTCCGGGGGCTGCCTCATCCGCTGTTTCGGCTTCCGATCCGTCCGCCGCACCCGCGCCGTCTTCTCCTGCCCCGCAGGCCCGGATGATGACCGGCACCGGCGATGTCGTCGCCATGGTGGAGCCCGTCAGCGCCGAGGCCCCCATGCCCGAATCGCAACCCGAACCGGAACCCGTTCCTGTACGGAACGATGAAGTTTCGGCGCCGCCCGTACCGCAGGCGTCCAATGATCCCGGCAGCCCTGTAGAATCTCCGGGAGTGGTTCCTGCCGACGCAAAAGCCAGAGAGGAGGCGGCCAAGCATCCGCTGGTGCGCGCGGTGATGGACACCTTCCCAGGCGCCACCATCGAAGAGGTTCGAGAAGGGATGGCCGCTCCGGCTGTCGAGGCCCCGGAGAATTTACCGGATGAGACGGACGGACCCGGTTCTGATCAGGAACCGGTTTAGGCCTTGTTCTTGTCCTAATGGAAAACCGCTCGCCGCGCTGGCTCCGTATCTCCATCCTGGTGCTGATTTACGGCGGCCTGTTGTGGGGCGGCCAGTGGGGCAGCGGATGGCTGATTGATCTTTTTGGTGTGGACTTCGGCGCGGCGGTCCAGTCCCATGAGTTTCATTTGATGGTCGCGGGCGTTGTGTTCTTCGCCGTCCTGATGGCTATTCCTTTCGTGCCCGGTATTGAAATTAGCCTCGCCCTTCTGGCCGTTTTCGGCCCGAAGGTCGCCGTGGCAATTTACGCCGCTACGTTGGCGGCTCTGGCTTTTTCCTACTTGATTGGCGGGATGCTGCCTCTCGGTCTGATCGCCTCGCTTTTCGGGAGACTTGGCCTGCAACGAGCGAAGGCCTTGGTTCAGACCCTTCAGCCCTTAAACGCCGGGCAAAGGTTCGAAACCCTGATCGACCATGCTCCGAAGCGGATCGTTCCGTTGCTCCTGAAACACCGCTACATCGCCGTCATCGTCGCGTTAAACGTGCCCGGAAACGCCCTTATCGGCGGCGGCGGGGGCATAGCCTTGCTGGCGGGCCTGAGCGGCCTTTTCATTTTCTCCCGCTTTTTGGCATCGGTGGCGCTGGCGGCGTTGCCGGTGCCGCTTTTTGTCATGCTGAGCAGCGGTTGACGGCTGAAAAAGAAAACGGCGGCCCGATGGACCGCCGCCTCTCCTCGAAGACTCTCCGATTGTTCCCCCGGCGTTGACCGAAGGGTCCCCGAAAACTATAGCGAAACCTGTTGCGAAAACTTTGTTTTAGCGGCTCGCCCGGTGAGCGATGGAACTCAACCGTCCGCCATTGGCGCGAACCATCCCGGTCGTATGTCCGCCCGGCATCGCCGTCGTGCCGACGGCGGCGGACGCCTGTGTCGTGGCGCCAAAGGGCGTCGTCAACTGTCCGGTGACCCAGCGGTAGGTCACGCGCCGCCGGGGTTGGACCGGTTTAAGGATTTCCTTATCAAGGGCGGCGGTTTCAATAATTTTTACAAGCTTGGGCCGGGTTTGTGTGACTACGGCCTGAACAACGGGTTGGGCCTTGCGTATCGGCCTGAGCAGACCGACGACGACACGCCGACCGTCGGCCGTGGTAACGACCACATCGGACCTGTAGGGCCTGTCGGTATGGGCGGAGGCGGTCCGGCCAGCGTTCCCGGATTTTCTGATCGAGGCTGTGATGACCTGGCTCATGCGCTTTTGCCGGAGCAGGCCATCGTCCTTCATGACTCGAAACACGGCGTTCCAGCCGGTGGCGTTCTGCTTAGCGGCGGCGATCCTGTCCAGGGTCCAGGCCGGCCCGCCGTCTTCCGCCTGCTGGGCGTCATAAAGGGCGCGGGCGATGCTCCGGTTGCCGGGCGACAGCATCCGGTACGGGTTGCTGGGGGTGGAGGACGCTTGCTGGGCGGTTTCCACAGTCTTTCCGACG
>JACNJX010000108.1 GCA_014382345.1 Alphaproteobacteria bacterium | reverse complement strand
CTACCTTAATTCTAAAAACGGAGACGGTTAAATTCGGGTCGCCTTCCCTCCGCCAAGCCCCCCGCTTAATCCTTTTTGCCCCATTTCTGCTTCAAGGCTTCGAGGTCGAAAAGCTCCAAGTCTTCCGTGTCCACGACGTCCTCGATCGACGCCTTGGTGACTTCGAGGATTTTTTCATTGGCACCGTTTATGGCGCTTTCGACCGAGGCTGTCGCCATTCTGGCCGCATTCTCAACCTTTTCTATGGCTTCCTCGGATGCCTTTTTCAGCTTGGCCGACGCTTCCTCGGCAACCCGGTTCAATTTGCCCGCGGCTTTTGCCAACGCCTTGATGGCCTTCGCCGCAGTCTCGCGTTTTAGCTTTGTCGCCGCCTCGTCCGAGTCCCTATCGGCTTCCGAACCTAAAACCTGAGCGGCTGCTTCCTTGCTCTTTTCGGCCACTTTCCGCACCGCCTCCTGCACCAACTCGGTCAGGCTGCGAACGGCCTCCTCCACGGCTTGCCTGAACTCGGCGACAGAGGCTTCAACTTGCACAGTAATCGAGGAGACCGCTTCATCGGCCCGTTTATGCAGTTCGACGGTCGCGTTGGAGGCTTCCTCGATAATCCTGCCTGCCGCCCGGGCGTTGCTCTTTTCGTCCTCCCCCGTTTTGACGTCACGAAGCAGTCTGGCCGCCGCATGGGTGGTTTCCTTTTTGATGTCCGCCACAGTGCCGGACGTTTCAACGGTAATCCTGTCGGCGGCTATCGCGGCCTCGGTTTGGATTTCGGCGACGACGGCCTCCATATCCCTGGTGATCGCCTCGGCGGTCGCCTTCACGTCCGTGATCAGCTTTTCCACGGCCTCATGCGTACCGGGCGCATCCCGCTGGTCAATGATTCTGTGCAGGTCTTCCAGAGACCGTACGTGTTCCAGGTAATCCGACATTCACAAAAATAACCTAAAAATTAAAAATCCTGTGGACAGTATATGATTTGCAAGGAAATCGGAATAGTTCTTTATATTTCAACTAGCTACTAGGTCAAATTATATAATGTCATGGTGCATGAAAGATCATTTTCCACCCCGCCCGCCAGTGCCAGGCCGGAGTTTCTATTTCAAATACCGCACCCCGATGGGATAGCCGCGTGACGGTTTGTAATAGCTGGCGTGCAGAACGGTTCGGTTATCAACGATGCAGATTTCGCCGACGCCGTCCGGCGCGTCCCAGGCCTGTTCGATCATGATTTGACCGATCCCCTTGTCGTCGTTTTTAAAGATGTAGCACTGGGTTCCCAGCGGCGAGCCCACACCGCCGGCTTCGCGCATTTTTTGCAGGTAACAGACCATGTTGTCGGCGATCAGGGTGGAACTGCCGCGCGGGCCTTTCTGCACCTCGTCGAAGGGGTCGCGGCAAAACAGGGAATACTGTTCTTCCTGGTTACTGCCGCGGTCGATATGAAAGCTGAGGTCGGGGAAGATATTGCGCTGCCCTTCGGCCCGATTGGCCCCCGGCATATAGGCGTTTTGCAGGATCACCGACCCGAATTCACCGATCAAACTCCGGAGCATCTCGTCGAGCACCATGTCGGAATCGTAGACACGCACTTCGGTCGGCCGCCCGAAGGACAACCTGATGCCGAAGTTCAAGTGCGGCGGGGAAAGGCCCGCATCCCGGCTCATAGTCTGCAGCGACCCGGTGACAAGGTCGGCATAATGCTCCCGGATCCGGTCGGGAAGACCGGGAATAAGGATTTCGGCTTCAAGCGGCGTACCGTCGACAGACCCCTGGGAAGCCATCTTCGTGCCCAGTCCCAAACCGGCCAGAGCCGACTGCAGTGCCGGGGATTCGTCAGGAATCAATACGTTCATATTTTTAAAAACCGGTTGGTGGCCGTATTGCCTGGGGGAAAGTCTAACCGGTTGCGCCGTTGCGGAAAAGGCGCCGATGACGTGAAACGGACCCTCCGGAGACGCTCAGACAGAGTTTCCTTCCAGCACATCCGTGACCAGACGTGTCAGGTCTTCAATTTCAAAAGGCTTCGGCAAAACCGCCGTGGCGCCGATTTCCGCAGCCGTCTGGGCGGCGTCCCCCGCGGCCATGGCGCGATAGTTCGCCGACACCACGACAATCGGCATCAGGGGGGGCCAATTGGCGGAATTCGGAAATTCCCTGCAACCCGCCCACCCCCTGCATGTCCAGGTCCGTCACCACCAGGTCATATCCGCCGCCGCCGCCCCCGGAAATCCCACGAGGCCGTTTTCCACGGTCAAGACCGCCGTCACCCGATGGCCGAGGTTTGCCAGCACTATTTCCATAAATTCGGCGGCGGCCTCATCGTCCTCGACGACCAGCAGGTGTTTTCCGCCCGGAATCATGCCTTGTCATAGCATAAGCAAACAGGTTTAGCTTAGAATTGCCGGGGTTATATAACTCCCTGTATGTAATTAGACATACAAGTCACCTTCCTTTGAAACGTTGCCAGGCGCCCAATCCCTGACATGAAAAAACCGGAAAAACAAAAATTAAACCGCCCATCTCATGGCTGAACCCCTCGTCACCGTCGAAGATCTGGTCTTCGAATATCCGTCAAAACGCGCCCTCTTCGGTGTCGGCGTCACCGTGCCCAGGGGGTCCATTACCGCGCTGGTCGGCCCTAACGGGGCCGGGAAAACGACCCTGATCCGCTGCCTCGCCGGGCTGCACGAACCCTTTTCCGGCCGCATCAAAATCGGCGGTATCGACGTGCATGACCACCCCCGCCAGATTCACAAACGGCTTGGATATCTCGCCGATTTCTTCGGGCTCTACGAAGACCTGAGCGTTGCCCGGTGCCTGACCTATGCTGCCTGGGTGCAGGGCTGTGCGCCGGAAGAAACGGACGATCTGGTCCGTTCCGCCGCCGAACGCCTGGATATCGCGGACCGGCTTGGAGAAAAGGCAGGCGCGCTGTCGCGCGGCCTGAAACAACGGCTCGCCATCGCTCAATCGATTATCCATAAGCCGGAATTCCTGATCCTCGACGAGCCGGCATCCGGTCTCGACCCGGATGCCCGGTTTCGATTGTCGAACCTGCTGGTTCGGCTCAAGGACGAGGGCATGACGCTGCTGGTGTCGTCGCACATCCTCTCCGAACTGGAAGACTACGCCACCGGCCTGATCGTGATTCGCGACGGCCGGGTTGTCAGCCAGGGCCTAATGAGAGATGTGGGCGGCCAAACAGCGAACGACGGCGAGCGGTTGGCCCTCACCCTCACCGAGCCTGACCCCCGCCTGGAAAATCTTCTCGCCGGACGCGACGGCGTTTCCGCCATCCATGTGGAGAACCGCACCGCCCGGTGCCGGATCACCGGTGGCGAGGCGGCCCGCCACGCGCTTCTGAAAAGCCTGCTGGACGCCGGTCTTGCGGTCGTCGACTTCCGCGTCGAGGAAGACCGCCTGCGCGATGCCTATATGGCGACGGCGGAACCCATCCCGGAGGACCCCAACACGGGGGGAGACGAGTCCTCATGATGACCAGCCCTGAATTTCGCCGCAATTTGTGGCTTGAGTTTTCCGCCCACCGCCTGGCCGCCATGCCGGTAATTCTGGGCGCGGTGTTCCTGCTTCTCTATCTGGCGGGCAGCCGGACCCTCGACGCCAACACCGGGGCCGTGGCCGGGTTCGTCTATATCCTGCTGATTTTCTTATGGGGAACGCGACTGGCTACGGACACCGTGGTCGCCGAAGTCCAGGGCCACACCTGGGACCAGCAGCGCCTGTCGGCCATCGGCGCATGGCCGATGGCCTGGGGCAAGCTGTTCGGAGCTACGGCGTATGCCTGGTACGGCGGGATTTTCTGCATGGCGTTCTATGGCGTCTCCCACGCTACCCATTGGAGCCTGAGTGCGGTGCTGAACGCCGTCGCCCTTTATATCGCCGCCGGCATCTTCGCCCATGCGCTGAGCCTCGCCTTGAGCCTGCAGGCGATCCAGCGCCGGCGCGCCTTCGGACGGGTTCAGGTCTTGTGGTTCCAGGTCGCGGCCATGGTCGCCGCCGGGATTCCGCTGTATTCCGGGCTGAAGGGCCTGGAGCTAACCGGCGATGGGGCCATGATTGCCTGGTACGGCTATTCCATGGCCCAAACCCATTTCGTGATCGTATCTCTCGCGGGTTTCGCCGGTTGGGCGCTGACCGGCGTTTATGCCTTGATCCGCCTGGAGTTGATGCACCGCCACGGTCCCTGGTTGTGGCTTGGCTTCACCATGTTCGCTATGACCTATTTCGGCGGGCTGGAGTGGGCGCCCTGGGGGTTGCCGGTGATCCTGACCTCGGTACCGATCGGGCTGGTGGTGGCGTTCCTTGTCGCCTCGGGCGCCGCCTACGCAATGGCCTTCGGCGAGCCCAAGACCCGGGTCCGCCTGCGGCGACTGGCGCATTATCTGAGGGAAAATCAATGGCGCCGCGCCCTCGAACATTTTCCCCGTTCCGCCCTCACCCTGCTGCCGGTCGCCGGGGCGGCCATCGCCGCGGCACTCATGGCCGACACGTCCCATTTCCAGAATATCGCGGGCCTCGCGGATGTCCGCCTGTCCATCCTGGCGACGGTGTTATTCGTGGTTCGCGATATCGGTTTTATTTTCGTCATCAGCCTCAGACACGAAAAAGGAAGCGGGCTTGCCGATGCCAGGGCCTTTTTGTATCTGGTCCTGGCCTACACGCTTCTTCCGGCGCTGGCGCAGGCCATTGGGGCGGCGTCGCTGCTGGGCTTTTTCTGGCCTGAGTGGGGAGAGCCGGCCGCCTGGAGCATCGTCCCGGTGCTGCTGGAGGTCGCCGTGATCGGGGGTCTGCTATGGCGGCGCTGGCAGAATATTCAGGCCTCCGCCGCCGAACCGTCTTAAAGCTCTTCGCCCTCGAACGGATGCCAGCCGTCGGGGCTTTCTATTTCCACCACCCACAGGTCCGGGTCGCGCGTCATGGCGCGGGCGATATAGGCGTCGGCTTCGGCTTCCTCGACCAGTTCGCCGGAAAACGCCGCCATCCAGCCCGGCTTGCCGTCCATGTCACGGGCCTGGCTCAGCACCTTGCAGCCCTGATCGAAGCGGTTGATCTTGAGCAACAGGGTGCCGCCCCGTTCGTCGCCCCGGCGAACCACCATGGCCGACACGCCATGATCGTTGCAGCGCCGGACGTGGGCCATGATCCAGAACTCGGCGTTGGCGCGGTCTTCGATCATGCCTCCGCCGCCTGTTCGGCAGCACCATCCCATTCTTCCTGGGCGGCCGCCCAATCGTTTTCAGCGTCTTGAAGGTCTTTTTCCACCCGACCCAGTTTTTTCTGGATATTCGCGAGCTCTCCCCCATCCCCCTCATACAGGTTCGGATCGGCCAGCGTTTGTTGCAGGTCGTCACGTTTTTGTTCCAGCTTGTGGACCGTGTTTTCCGCCTTCGTCAGGCGTTTCTTCAGGTCCGACTGGGCGCGGCGTTTATCCGCCGACGCCTGGCGCTGCTGTTTTTTGCTGGGTCCCTTAGCGCCGCCGTTTTTCTCGCCGCCGGACCTGCCGTTGCCCCTGCGCCCCAGCAGCAGGGTTCGGTAATCGTCCAGGTCGCCTTCAAAGGGTTCCACGCCGCCGCCATCGACCAGCCAGAAGCGGTCCGCCGTCAGGGCGATGATGTGTGGGTCGTGGCTGACCAGAATGACCGCGCCCTCGAACGCGTTGAGCGCCTGCACCAGGGCCTGGCGCGACGAGATATCCAGATGGTTGGTCGGCTCATCCAGCAACAGAATATGCGGCTTGTCGCAGGTCATCAGCGCGAACAGCAACCTGGCCTTTTCCCCGCCCGACAGGTTTTCCACCTTGGTATCGGCGCGTTCCTGGGAAAACCCGAAACGGCCCAGCTGGCTGCGCAGCTGTTGGTCGAGATCACGCGGACGTTTGCGGGATAGCTCGATCAGCGGCGTCGCCGAAAGGTCGAGTTCTTCGGCCTGGTGCTGGGCGAAATAACCGATGCGCAGCTTGCCCGATTTGCTGATGTCTCCGGCCAGCGGCTTCAAGCGCCCGGCCAGCAGCTTGATCAGCGTCGATTTGCCGTTGCCGTTGGCGCCGAGAAGCGCCACCCGGTCGTCGGCATCGAGCCGGAAAGACAGGTTCTTCAGCACCGCCTGGCCGTCATAGCCGACATCCACACGGTCCGCGGTATAGAGCGGCGGCGCCAGTTCTTTTGGTTCCGGGAAGGCAAAGGTAACGCTGCCCTCTTCGCGGGTTTCCGGAATGGGCTCCATGCGGTCCAGCATCTTTATGCGCGACTGCGCCTGTTTTGCCTTGTTCGCCTTGTAGCGGAAGCGGTCGACGAATTTCTGGATATGCGCGCGCTGGATATCCTGCTTGGCATGCGCCTTGGCGTTCAGTTCCAACTGCATGCGCCGGGTCGTCTCGAACCGGTCGTAGCCGCCCTGATAGAGCTTCAGCTTGCCATGTTCCAAATGCAGGATTTCATCCACCACCCGGTTCAGCAGGCCCCGGTCGTGGCTGACCAGCAGCACTGTGCCGGAATAGCGTTTGAGGTAATCCTCCAGCCACATGGAGGCTTCCAGGTCGAGGTGGTTGGTCGGCTCGTCGAGCAGCAACAGGTCCGGTTCGCTGAACAGCAGGGCTGCCAGCGCAACGCGCATACGCCAGCCGCCGGAGAAGTCATCGCACGGTTTTTGTTGGCTCTCCTCGTCGAAACCCAGCCCGGCCAGAATTTTCGCCGCCCGCGCCGGCGCCGCGTGGGCGTTGGTATCATGCAGGCGGGCGTGGATGTCAGCGATGCGGTGCGGGTCGGTGGCCGTTTCCGCCTCGGCCATAAGCGCCGCCAGTTCCCCGTTCGCCGCCAGCACGGTGTCGATCAGGCTCAGCGGCCCAGACGGCGCTTCCTGTGTCGACACGCCGATGCGCCAGCGACTCGGTGTTTCCGTACTGCCGCCGTCGACCTCAAGGCCGCCGGTGATGATACGGAGCAGCGTCGTCTTGCCGGTGCCGTTGCGCCCGACCATTCCGACCCGGTGGCCGGGATGGATCGTCGCCGACGCCTGGTCGAGAAGAACCCGGGGGCCGATCCTGTACGTGAGGTTGTCGATGCGCAGCATGGAGTCCGTTCGTGGGGCCTGGAAAAAATCAATGGATGGCGGTTAAAGGGGAATTCGCCGGCGATTACAAGGCCCCGCCCGCACGAATTCGCTTAGGCCCCGGCATTTCGTTGCGGCGAAACCCGTAGGGAAACGTTAAGATGACACCCATGCAAATTTTGTTTTATCTGGGCTGGGTCTTGCTGGCGCTGGCGTTCGCCGCGGGCGCCGCCGAATCCGTACCCCGCATGCTGGCCCAGGACGATGGGCGCTGGTTCATCTCGGCGTATGATCTGTGGTACGCGGCCTGGCCGGGCAAGCTGGTGGTCACCCAGATCAAGGTGGAACGGATTTCGCCCGCACTTTGGGACCCTATCCTGACCGGGTTGCTGTCGCTGCCGGCATGGCTGTTGCTGGGCCTGCCGGGCGGGGCACTAGCGTGGCTCTGCCGCCCGCACAAGGATATGCCGGCGGAACTCGCCCTGGACCTCAAACAGCAGACTGAAACTTTTGACCTCTACGACCGCCTTGCCCAGGAAGCCCGGGACGCCGGCTACGACAACGGCCCCGATCCCCAGTTTCCGGATTTCTCGGAATTCGCCGGTTCGGAAGACAGCATCGCCCCGGAGAATGAAAACGGGCTCCTAGAGGAAGAAGACGAAGGGTCCGAAGAAAAAAATACGGGCACACCCTGACAGCCTCCCCGCCCCAGGACGACCTTACTCGTCGCTTTTCAGCGCCTCCAGGAACGCGCTTTGCGGAATTTCCACGTTGCCGAACTGGCGCATCTTCTTTTTGCCCTTCTTCTGCTTGTCCAGCAGCTTGCGTTTACGCGACACATCGCCACCGTAGCACTTTGCGGTCACGTCCTTGCGCATGGCGTTGACGGTGGAGCGCGCGATGATCTTGCCGCCGATCGCCGCCTGGATGGCGATCTTGAACAATTGCCGGGGCACAAGGTCTTTCAGCTTTTCGCAAATTGCGCGGCCGCGGGATTCGGCGTGATTGGCGTGAACGATGAAGCTGAGCGCATCGACCACTTCCGCATTGACCAGAATCGACACCTTGACCAGATCGCCTTCGCGGTATTCGGCCAGTTCGTAATCAAAACTGGCGTAGCCGCGCGAAACGGATTTCAGCCGGTCGTAGAAATCGATCACCACTTCGTTGAGCGGCAGATGATAGCGCAGCATGGCGCGGCTGCCGACGTAGTTCAGTTCGATCTGCTCGCCGCGCCGGTCGGTACACAGCGTCAGCACGGGTCCCAGGTATTCGTCGGGCACGATGATGGTGGCGTTGATCCACGGCTCCTCGATGAAATCGATTTGCGTCGGGTCGGGCATGTCGATGGGGTTGTGCAGTTCCTTCTCCTCGCCCGAAATGCTGTGGATCTTGTAGACCACGCTGGGCGCGGTGGTGATCAGGTCGAGATCAAACTCCCGTTCCAGACGCTGCTGGATGATTTCCAGATGCAAAAGCCCTAAAAACCCGCAGCGGAAGCCCAGCCCCAAGGCGGCCGACGTCTCGGTCTCGTAATGGAAACTGGCGTCGTTGAGGCGCAGCTTGGCCAGACTGTCGCGCAGGTCTTCGAACTGCCCGGCATCGACCGGGAACAGCCCACAGAACACCACCGGCACGGACGGCTTGAAGTCCGGCAGGGGTTCTTCGGCCGGGCGCTTGTCGTCGGTGATGGTGTCGCCGACCTGGGTGTCGGCCACGGTCTTGATGGCCGCCGTGATAAACCCGATCTCGCCGGGGCCAAGCGAATCGACGTTGACGGGCTTCGGCGAGAAATAGCCGACGCGCTCCACCTGATACGCCGCGCCGGACGCCATCATGCGGATTTTCTGGCCCTTCTTCAGCACCCCGTCGCGAATCCGGACCAGGATCATCACGCCGAGATAGGAGTCATACCAGCTATCCACCAACAACGCCTTCAGCGGCGCCTCGGCATCGCCGGTGGGCGCCGGCAATTGCGTCACCAGGGCTTCCAGCACGTCTCCCACGCCCTTGCCCGTCTTGGCGGAGATTTCCAGCGCGTCGGTGACGTCGAGTCCGATGACATCTTCGATCTGGCGCTTGATGCGTTCCGGTTCGGAAGCGCTCAGGTCGACCTTGTTGAGGATCGGGACGATTTCGTGGTCCGCCTCCAGCGCAAGGTAGGCGTTGGCGAGCGTTTGCGCCTCGACGCCCTGAGTCGAATCGACCAGCAGCAAAGAGCCTTCGCAGGCCGCCAGCGAGCGGCTGACTTCGTAGGCGAAATCCACATGGCCCGGCGTGTCCATCAGGTTGATCTGGTAGGTCTCGCCGTCCTTCGCCTTGTAGGTCAGGCGCACGGTCTGGGCCTTGATGGTAATGCCGCGTTCGCGCTCGATATCCATGGAATCGAGGACCTGCTCGGACATTTCGCGGTCTGTCAGCCCGCCGCACATCTGGATCAGGCGGTCGGCCAGCGTCGACTTGCCGTGGTCGATGTGGGCAATGATCGAAAAATTGCGGATGTGGGAAAGATCGGTGCTCATTGCGGGCTTTTACAACGCCTGCGCCCCATAGACAACAAGACTCATAACTCGATTCACAGAACGATGGGGGCGACGCCCACCGCCCATTCGTGGATCGCCAGCAACCCGGCCCACAGCGCCAGCCCGCCGCCGATACGCAACGCCCCGGCCTGCGCCAATGCGTCGGAGAGCGCCGTGCGGGCGACCTCGGCTTTCAGGACCTCGAATGCCTCCGCGCCGAGGACGCTGCGCCGTTTGGCGTCGAGGCTGGCAGGCCCGGCCAGCCCCAGCACGCCCAACAACCCGAACAGGATCAGGGACGCCAGATCGCCGTTGACCAGTATGTGCACACCGGCCCACAGCCCGAGGCCCCAGATTACCGGATGGCGAGTAATCCGAACAATGCCGGGCCGCGCGGCATCAAACCCCTTGCGCCCCCAGCCGAGCGAAAACGGGTTCGGCGTGGTGATCCCGGCGACGGTGAGCACGCAGGCCGGGGCCATGACCACGACCGCCAGCCAGCGCATCCAGTCCGCCGGCGGCCACAACTCGACATGCGGCGCGGCGGCATAGGCCCAGATCATCCAGATAATGACGGCGAGGCTGACGGCGGAGTACGCAATCAGATACACCGGCTCGCCAATCGCGCGCACCAGCTTGGCGCGCACCGGCTTCACCGCCGGGATCATGTGCGCGGCCAGGAAAACACCCATGGCGAGGATCAGGTCGGTCATGGTGGGGCCTTTCGCATAATTCGCCCCCCGGCGTTACAGGTCCGGGTCTTCGAGACCTTTCTGCCGGCAGGCGGCGATCACGGTGTTGCGCAGCAGGTTGGCGATGGTCATCGGGCCGACGCCGCCAGGCACCGGGGTGATATGACCGGCGACCTGTTTGGCCGACGCGAAATCGACGTCACCGACCAGTTTCATCTTCGGGCTGCCGTCTTCGTTGGTGCCTTTTTCCGGCGCTTCGATGCGGTTGATGCCGACGTCGATGACAGTCGCGCCCGGCTTGATCCAGTCGCCGGGGACCATTTCAGGCCGCCCCACGGCGGCGACAAGGATATCGGACTCGCGGCAGCGTTCCGCCAGATCGACGGTGCGCGAATGGGCGATGGTCACGGTGCAGTGTTCGGCCAGCAGCAACGCCGCCATCGGCTTGCCGACGATGTTGGAACGGCCCAACACCAGGGCGCGCTTGCCGGTCAGGTCGCCCAAGGTTTCTTTCAGCATCTGCAAACAGCCAAAGGGCGTGCACGGCACCGGGGCCTCGGCGCCGGTCCACAACCGCCCGACGTTGACGACGTGAAACCCGTCGACGTCCTTGTCCGGGTTGATGGCGGCGATGACCTTGGCCTCGTCGATCTGGTCCGGCACGGGAAGCTGCACCAGGATGCCGTGGACGCTGTCGTCGTTGTTGAGTTTTTCGATCAGGTCGAGAACGTCCTGTTCGGGCGTGTCGGCGTCAAGGCGGATGGTGTCCGTGCCCATGCCGGCTTCCTCGGTCTGCTTGCCCTTGTTGCGGACGTAAACCTGGCTGGCCGGGTCCTCGCCGACCAGCACCACCGTCAGCGACGGGGTGAAGCCGTGCTGGTCCTTGATTTTGGCGACCGCGGCCGCGACACGCTCCCGGAGACGGGCGGCGAATGCCTTGCCGTCGATAATCTGTGCTTCGCTCATAAGTCCTCTGACATTTTTTCTATTTGGCCTTGAATGTGTTTTTCGAGATCGCCCCTGAATGCCCGGTTTTCAATCAACAGGGTTTTCAGGCGGTCCTTGTGCCCCCTTTTTAACGAGATCGCCGTTTTCGGCAAGCCCCAGGATTTCGCCAGCAGCTTTATCAGCGCACGGTTGGCTTTGCCGTCTTCGGGGATTTCGGTCACCGCGGCCTTGAGAACCGTGTTGCCTGCGTCATCCGTGACCACCGGGCCGATGCGGCTGGCGGACGCATTGGGCGTCAGGCGGATGCTCAGAAGAACGCCGCCGTCGGCGGCGGCCCATGGGACGGCAACGGGCTTATTCTCAGCCAATGCCGTAGGAGTCCTCAGCCAACCTCATAAAAGCCCCAGATGATCAGCCGTTGCAGGAAGATCAGGCCGATGATCAGCACGATCGGCGAGATATCGATGCCGCCCAGATTGGGGAGAAAACGCCGGATGCGCCCCAACGCCGGTTCCGTCAGGCGGTGGGTTATATCGCCGACCATGTAGACGAAGCGGTTGGACGTATTGACCACGCTGAAGGCGACGAGCCAGCTCAACACCACGCCGATGATCACCACCCACATATAGAGGTCGATGACCGTCAGCACGAGCCAGAGAAAGGGGTTGGACATGGGTGTTACTTTGCGCCGTTGAAATGAACTAACCGGCCCAGAGCCTAACCGCCGTCCCATCCCGGCGCAAGACCACGCAGGGCACGTCCCAACACTTGACAGCGGCGCGCCCCGGAACCAATATCCGCCGCCAGTTCAAATACCTTGGGGCCGTAGCTCAGTTGGGAGAGCGCCACGTTCGCAACGTGGAGGTCAGGGGTTCGATTCCCCTCGGCTCCACCAAGTTTAAAAGGCCCTGCCGGAATGCCGGCGGGGCCTTTTTATTTCCGGGGGAATGAACCCCTGATTCTATATTTGCCCGCGCAAGCGCGGGACGGTTCGCACCTGGGCATTTTTTATCCCTAAATTAGGATTTTATACTTTTTTTATTGATTTTTTCGTAAAAATATCCTATATTCTTACCCTCGAGTGCCCGCAGGCCCTTGTCCGCTTCGTGAGCGAACGGGGATAACCTGAGACGGACAACACTCCCGGAAAACCATTGTTTCAACCACGCGCGACCGGGCGTTGGCCTGCCAGCGCCAGACCAATCATGTGCGCGCCTTTATGTGCCGCGCACCGAAGGAGATGTTGTCATGCACAAGCCCTTTCGCCTGAAAAGGCCGATCGGACCCGATTCGAACATGGATATGGACGATGTTCTCAACACCAAGAGGGCGCTTAACGATCTAGGCTTCATGTCGCCTCCCAAATATGGCCTTACCCCCTATCCCGATGAGAAGATGATTGACGGGATCAAATCCTTCCAGCGACGCAGCCGCCTCCGGGTTGACGGAGTCATGAAGCCCGATGGGCCAACGCTCGGACGGATTAATCAAACTCTCGCTGAAAGCCAGACGCCGCTGCTGGGTCAAAACCCCTCTCGGGCACCTATTGTTAAACGCTTGCCCAATATCTTCGGCATAGGCGGCAAAACGAAAATGGATTTGGGTCGGCAAATCGCACCTATGGTGCGACAAGCCAGTACAACGTCCAATAAACCGAACGCCTCTAAGGACTCAACCGACCAAGGCGGCGAACAGCAACAGGCCGCAGCAATTGCGATTCCTCCCATCGTCTACAAGATCGCGGAATTCTTCGGAATGGCGGTCATGGCCGCGTGGGCTTGGTGGCAAGCGATGTCCGCCGTGGAGCGGGGAAAGGTGCGCCGCCAAGTCGAAGATGAGAAATCGGATGACTCGGATGGAGGCGATTGCGATCATCTCCACTTCAAAGTAGATATACCGGTGTGTAACGCCATTGCACGAAAACGTGGCAAGCAAGCGGCGGCGAGATGTTATGCTTCCGCCAACGAACGATACGCTGCTTGCCGTCGAGGCGTTCCCAAGGATCAATTACCCCCGCTGGATACATGGAACAACTGAACGAAATCATCTTATCTTTCGAAGCTCTCGCTGAAGGGGACGATGGCACGGCCGTCCCCTTCTCGCTTCGCGTGCATCAACCTGAATACGACGAAGATCGAGGTTTCTATTGCGTTGTGGAATGTCCCTTCCTTCGAGAGAGGCACTTCAAGTTATTCGGCGTGGACGAAGAGCAGGCTTGCGAATTATCCATAAAGTTCATTCGCCAATCGATCTCGGATCAAAGGGCCCATTTGGTCGACGAGCAAGGCCGTGAAGTTTCCGTTCCGTATATTCCCCCTGAAACAATATCATCCAAAAATTCACCCGAAACGAACGATCCATGAAGAAAGGGGTATCACTAAGTTCACCCTTCTTGAAACGCATCACCCTGCTTTCAGAGAAAGTCGACCGGGGACTCTTTCCGTTCAACCGTTTCCCTAATCTTCTGGACGATGAGTTCAGCCTGGATTTCCCGACGCCCGTGACCTTCTTCACCGGCGAGAACGGCACCGGCAAGTCCACCGTTCTCGAAGCCATCGCCAAGTTATGCGGTTTTCATCTCGGCGGCGGCGGTTCCGATCATCAATTGCACGAAACGTCTGATCAATCCGAATCCGTTTTGGCCGATTTCTTGCGGCCCTCCTGGCTCCCCAAAGTCTCCAAGGGGTTTTTCTTCCGCTCCGACACGTTCTCCGATGTCGCCCGTTACCTGGACGACGAAGGGAATTCCGCCGGAGGGCGGCTCCATGAACAAAGCCATGGGGAATCGCTTTTAAGTCTATTTGCCTATCACTTCGGGACCTCGGAACGGTGCATCTATCTGCTGGACGAGCCCGAAAACGCGTTGTCGCCGACCCGCCAGATGAGCTTCCTCCGCCTGCTCAGGGACTGGGAGGATTCCTGCAACGCCCAAATGATCGTCGCCACCCATTCCCCGATCATCATGAGCTATCCCGGTGCGACGATTCTGAGCTTCGACGGGGAGTCTGTTGAGCCTATCGAATACAAGGAAACCGAACACTACCGAATTACCAAGGCATTCCTTGGAAACCCGGAAAGATATCTAGCCGAGTTGTTCGAAGATGAACCGGAAAGCTATTAACCTAAAATAGATAATCCCCCTTACCCCATACGCGGCCAGTCTTCAGGGTAATGGTCAGTCGCACCGCGCGCCGGAACAAATATCCGCCGCCAGTTCATGATACCCTGGGGCAGTTAATTCGATTTGCGGACGAACTCGGTCAGGATGACGATCTGCTGGCCGTTGACGCGGCCTTCGATCTGGGCGGCGTTGTCGTGGACCAGGGAAATGCCGCGCACCGCCGTGCCGCGCTTGGCGGTGAAGCCCGCACCTTTGACGTTCAAGTCCTTGATCAGGGTGACCGTATCCCCGGCTTCGAGCACGGCGCCGTTGCTGTCGAGGTGTTTGACCGTCCCTTCATTCCCCGCTTCAGCCGCATCCTCCGCCCCGGTCTCCGCCCCAACTTCCGCCCAAGCCTGGGTTTCGTCGTCCAGATACAGCATGTCGAGCAGGTCAGCGGCCCAGTATTCGTTGCCGAGGCGCTTCAGCATGCGCCACGCCATCACCTGCACCGCCGGCACCGGAGTCCACATGCTGTCGCTGAGACAGCGCCAGTGATTGCCGTCGATTTTTTCCGGGGTTTCGATCTGTTCGCGGCAGGTTCCGCAAATCAGTACGCACGCTTCCGCGCCGCCGTCGGAATCGGGCGGCACTTCGTAGACGCTTAAGCCTTCCGCCTCGCCGCACAGTTCACATTTGGAATCGCCGCGCGCCTGCAGGGCGGTTTCGGTGCTCATTCGTGTTTCCCGCTCAGCCCATGCGCGGCAGGTCGCCGGGACCCATGGTCAGTTGCACGGCGCCGGACAGGCTGTCGAGCACGCGCTCCATTTCGCCGCCGAGCAGCAGCGAAATAGGCGTCGCGCCCAGGGTTTCGCTCATCCCCCGCAGCCAGCGCCGGTGCACATCCGCATTGGCTTCGATCCGCGTCATCGCCTTGTGCAGGCTGACCACGGTCTTGAGATGCTGCAGGGTGGCCGTTTCCATGGTCGAGGGCGGGACGGCCTTCCAGCCCGTCAGCTCCGACGCCTGCAGTCCGGTGAGAACGGCCTGTTCTTCCACCGTCAGGCCGAGGCCGTCGGCGGCGGCGTGGAAATGGCCGATGAACTGCATCAGGCCGATGCGCTGCCATACGGCGTTGCGTTCCTGCGCCAGCAACGTCTTGGAGAACGGAGAATGCGCCCTGAGCAGTCCGCCGTCCGGCGTGTCGGCCAGGATATGCCCGGCCATGCCGTCGAGGGGCATATCCAGCAAGGCCTCCCACCGGTCCCAGACGGTTTCCTGGGCGGGGTTCTTTTCGCGGCTTGTCATTAGCGTGTCGCGGGCGCGGGGGATCAGGTTCGGATGATCGCGCAGAAGGCCGATCAGCGCGCGGTGGAAAAGCAGGGCCTTTTCCTCGGTCAGTTCAAACATGCTTGGTTCCGGTTGTTTAATTTTCTAAAGCAAATCCCGGGCGGATGGAATCATTCGCGACGACGAATTTTCTTCTAATAAAAGCGGGGGCACCTTACCCGTCCCGCTCGATGCGGTCCATGTCGGCGTCGGATAATCCGAAATGGTGGCCTATTTCATGGATCAGCACATGGCGGATGACGGCGGCCAGGTCGTCGCCGGATTCCGACCAGTAATCGAGGATCGGGCGGCGGTAGAGGAAGATCATATCGAGGTCTTGCGGCGCGTGGGAGACGCTTTTGCGGTCCAGCGATACGCCCTGATACAGTCCTAAAAGGTCGAACGGGCTTTCCAGGTCAAACTCCCGTTCCACCTCGGGGTCCGGAAAATCGGCGATGCGGATGACGATATCGGTCACATGCCCGGCCAGTTCATCCGGCAGGTTGGCAAGTTCCACGCGGGCGACGGCCTCGAAATCTTCCAGCGTCGGCGGGCGAATGGCATCCATGCTCATAATAAGAGACTACCCCCGCTTGATCCCCCGGCCAAGCAACCCCATGTGAAGGCCCAGGACAAACTAGTTTACGGCAGGGAACGAAAACACATGGCGGACAAACTGACCCCCGAAGACGTCGACAGCGCCCTTGAAAGGCTCCAGGGCTGGCAGCGCGTGGACGGCCGCGACGCCATCTCGAAGACCTTCACCTTCGCCGACTTCAACCAGGCCTTCGGCTTCATGACCCTGGCCGCCGCCAAGGCCGAAGACATGAACCATCACCCGGAATGGTACAATGTCTACGCCACCGTAGAGGTGACGCTGACCACCCACGACGCCGGCGGCGTTACCGCGCTGGATATCGAAATGGCCGGGTTCATGGACGAAGCCTCGGCCGTATAAGGCCCCACCCGACGCAACCGTCCTCACTTCTTGATTTTATAAACCCGCATGGCGTTTTCGTAGCCGATCATGCGCGCAAGCTTCGGCGGCAGGTAGGACAGAAACCAGTTGGAACGCCTGCGGATCTTCACCGCAAACTCCGCAAACTCCGCCGCCGGACCGGCCGATCCGGGCGGGCTGAACATCTGATCGCCACCGAGGAAGAAACGGTCGGGAAATTCCTGAAAGACGCTCATCCATTCGGGATCGATGCCTTGTGGTGTCAGCGGGTGATTTTTTTTCGACCGGCCCCTCGTCATGCGCAGGCTCATGTACAGGTTCGGATGCTTTTTCAGCATGCGCCGCGTGAGGTCCGTTGTCCAATGGCCGATCTGATCGGACCCGGCGTGCGCCCAGGATATCTTGGCGTTGCGATTATGCTCCAGGAAGCGCTCGAAGCCGTCGAGGTTGCGCTTAAACTCCGACGGATTATCCCTCGACAGCCAGTCCGGGCGTTCAATGTCTTCGACGACCGGATCGAAATGGACGTCGATGACCACGTCGTGCTTGGCCGTTATGTCGGCCAGCAGCAGAAACAGCGGATGGTCCCCGGGCACATCTTCGAAAGCATGCCCCGGAACCAGCGACAGGTGCAGTAAGGAAAGCTCGCCAAACCCGACCGCCCCCATTTCCATGATCGCCTCGGCCCGTTCGGCAAAGCGCTCCTTCAAATCCTTACCGGGATGGCCGTCGGGGCTTTCGTCGTGGATCATCGGGTTCAGGGTGCCGCCACCGCCCATGACCACGAAGCGGTCCGGAAATTTGCGCGCTTCCTCGATAAACCTTTCCAGCGGGTACGTCGGGAGCTTGTCCGGTATCTGCGGTGTCGGCATCAGCACCATGTGTGAAATGTTGTTGTCGTCCATGACGTCGAGCGCCATCTTCACGGCAACAGGAAAGTTGTGAATAATGCCGCGCCCGCCGTTAGGGTGCACGTGGACGTCGATCCATTTGACCGACCCGTTCTTTTTCGCTCCGCCGCCGAAGCGGGCCGCCATCTCCTTATAGGTCAAAAAGCCGTCGTTGTTCGTGTCGATGCGCTTGAAAGCCGGCGGCGGCTTCAGCCATTCCTCGCGCGACACCCGGCCGTCCCCATCATCGTCCATGGAACTGAGTATCTTTTCAGGCGTTGGCTTCTGCGCAGCGGCGGGCGCCGGGACGAAGCCGACGGCAAGGGCCATCACTATCCACGGTAAATGTTTCATATCCCCCTCCCCGACGTTGGTCCTCACGTTGATTGAGGGAAATTCTACTGGCTCCGTGCCAATTGCCAAGCCGTCACGGTATAAGGCCACCCGGCTTAACCGTTCCATCCCCCTCCCGGTTGCACAGCCGTTCGGGCGATTCCATACTGAGACCGGCCTAACCAACAAGAGCCCGCCTATGAACGCACCCGAACCCACGCCCCTGTGGCAACCGGACGACGCCCACATCGCCCAAACCAACATGACGGCGTTCATCGCCGCCGTGGCGGAGCGTTGGGGCGTGGACATTACCGATACCAGCGCCCTGCACCGGTTCTCCATCACCGAGCGTGAGAAATTCTGGCAGACCGTCATCGATTTCGCCGGCATCCGGGCCGAAACGTGGGGAGCCCCAGGGGAAGAAAGGGTGCTGGTGGACGGCGACAAAATGCCGGGCGCGAAGTGGTTCCCCGACGCCCGGCTGAATTTTGCCGAAAACATGCTGAGCCTACCAGAAGGAGTCGATGAGACATCTGACGCCATGGTGTTCCGGGGCGAGGACGTCCTCCAACGCACCTTAAGTTTCCTCGACGTGCGGGACCGGGTGTCGGTTCTGGCCCAGGCCCTGGAGGCCGCCGGGGTGGAAGCGGGCGACCGGGTGGCGGGCTACCTGCCCAACATGCCGGAAACCATCATCGCCATGCTGGCCGCCAGCAGCCTGGGAGCCGTGTGGTCGTCGTGTTCGCCCGACTTCGGCGTGCAGGGTGTGCTCGACCGGCTGGGCCAGATTGCCCCTAAGGTCCTGTTCGCCGTCGACGGCTACCACTACAACGGCAAGCGCCACGACAGCCTGGCCAAGACCGCGGACATTGCCGCCGGATTGCCGGACCTTGAAGCCGTGGTCGTTGTTCCTTACGGCGACATCGCGCCCGCCGATATGGACATTGGCGCCGTTCCCGGCGGGATCACCCTTGAGGACTTCACGGCCCCCTATTCGCCCGGCGAAATCCGGTTCGCACAGATGCCCTTCGACCACCCGCTCTATATCTTGTTTTCATCCGGCACCACGGGCGCGCCCAAGTGCATCGTCCATTCCCAGGGCGGCGCGTTGTTGAAACACGCCACCGAGCAACTCCTGCATTGCGACATCAAGCCCGGCGACCGGGTGTTCTTTTTCACCACCTGCGGCTGGATGATGTGGAACTGGCTGGTGTCCGCCATGGGCTGGGGGGCGACGTTGCTGCTGTACGACGGCTCGCCCTTCCATCCGTCGCCCGCCGCCCTGTTCGATTTCGCCGACGCCGAAGGCATGACCCTGTTCGGAACATCGGCCAAGTTCATCGACGCCCTCGCCAAGGCCGGGCTCAGACCCACTGAGACCCATGACCTGGGATCGCTGAAAACGTTTTGTTCGACCGGCTCGCCGCTTGTCGCGGAAGGCTTCGATTACATTTATGACCACATCATCGGCGATATCCCGCTGGTCTCCTTTTCCGGCGGCACCGACATCATGGGGTGCTTCTGCGGCGGCGACCCGACGAAACCCATATGGCGCGGCGAAATCCAGGCGCCGATGCTGGGCGTGGCGCTGGACGTGTTCGACGCCGACGGAAAGCCCGTGCTGGGCCAGAAAGGCGAGCTCGTCTGCACCAAGGCGTTTCCGTCCATGCCTATCGGGTTCTGGAACGACGAGGACGGCAGCCGCTACCGGGCGGCCTATTTCGAGGCCTATCCGAACGTCTGGACGCACGGCGATTACATCGAGATCACCAGGCACGGCGGCATCGTCATTTACGGGCGCTCCGACGCGACGCTCAACCCCGGCGGCGTGCGTATCGGCACGGCGGAAATCTATCGCCAGGTGGAACGCCTGGACGAGATTACGGAATCCATCGTCATCGGCCAGGACTGGGACAACGATGTGCGCATCATACTGTTCGTGGTGCTTAAAGACGGCGTCACCCTCGACGATGATCTGACGACGCGCATCAAGGACCATATTCGCGCCAACTGTACGCCGCGCCACGTCCCCGCCGTGATCGTCCCGGTCGCCGATATCCCGCGCACCAAGTCGGGCAAAATCACCGAACTGGCGGTGCGCGACATCGTCCACGGGCGGGCGATCAAAAACGCCGAGGCGCTCGCCAATCCCGAAGCCCTGGAGCTTTACCGGAATTTGCCCGAACTTCGCTGAGTTTTGCCTCAGGTGTTGGCCTGCTCCAGCGCCCATTCCCGGAAGGCTTTTACTTTTTGCCGGTTGGCGTGCGCCGGGGCGGAGACGATGTAATAGGCCCAGGTCGACGGCACCGATATCTCAAACGGTTTGACCAGCCGCCCCGACGCCAGTTCGTCGGCAACCAGTTGCGAGCGCCCGAGCGCCACGCCTTCGCCGGCAATGGCCGAGCGCATGACCAGATTGGAATGGGAAAACGCAGGCCCGTGGGTGAAGTCGCCTCCGGTGACGCCGGCGGCGGCGAACCATTCGGTCCAGCCTTCCAGCACGTCGTCATGAAACAACGTGTAATGGCGGAGGTCCTCCGGCGCATTCAAAGGCGGGCCGCTTTCCAGCAACGCCGGGCTGCACACGGGGAACAGGTCTTCGGTCATCATGGGAACAACGTGCAGCCCCGGATAATCGCCGAGGCCGTAACGCAGCGCCACATCGACGCCGCCTTCGGAAAAATCCACCAGGCTGTCGGAAATCGTGATCCGCACATCGATGTCCGGATGGCTTTCCCGGAACCGCCCCAGCCTTGGCACCAGCCAGTTCGACGCGATGGAATCCAGCGTCGTGATAGTCAGCGCCCCGGTCGCGTCGTCGCCTTCGATGCGGGCCACGGCATCCGTCATGATCGAAAAAGCCTCGGTCATCGGCGCCAGCAGGGTTTGCCCGGCATCGGTCAGCAAAAGCTTCCGGTTCAGGCGGCGAAACAGCGGCTGGCCCAGGCGTTCCTCCAGCCCCTTGATCTGATGGCTGACGGCGGCCTGGGTGACGTTCAGTTCCTCCGCGGCGCGGGTGAAATTCAAATGCCGGGCGGCGGCCTCGAAGGCGCGCAATCCGTTCAGCGGGGGCAAGGCTCTGAGCATAGGTTAACGATAATAAAATCTCACAAAATAAAAAGGCTAATTTTTATAAATATATATAATCTATTGAAAAAAAATACTATTTAACTTTTTTATAATCTTAATCATTATTTTTTCTAATGAATAAATGAGAAATTGTCGTTTGTCGATTCTTTCGATTCCCGGTACAAATTCCGCGTTACCAACCAACGGCCAAGGATCAAGACCATGACCAACGCAACCTGCACCGCTTCCTTTTCCGGCGTCGCGCCGCAAACGGTTTCCGAGGCGTTTCGCACGCTCGTGCGCCTTGTGGCGAAAGAGGTTCTGTCCTGGCCGATGCGTGCCCTCCACACCCTTGCCCTTTGGCAGCGGCGATGGGAAAGCCGTCACCGACTCGCCCATTTGGAGGATCGTTTGCACCGGGACGCGGGCCTGACACAGGCCGCCATCCTGGCGGAAACCGGAAAGCCCTTCTGGACAGCCTGACGCGCCCTATATACAAAAGGCATCCGGCGGCATGGATTCGGTGTTCGCCCTGATTCCTGAATGGGCCTGACAAAGAATGACCGACTATCTGAAGCGCCACGTCTGGTTGGTGATTTTCGCGGGCTTCATGGTCGGTAGCCTCGGCATGGGCATCCGCCAGAACTTCGGGCAGTTCCTGCCCGCCATGACCGCCGACCTGGGATTCGGACGCCAGACCTTCGGCTTCGCCATGGCGTTGCAAAACGTGCTGTGGGGTATCTTCACCCCCTTCGTCGGCGCCGTCGCCGACAAGTACGGGTCGGGCCGGATGATAGCCCTTGGCGGCGCCGTCTATGCGGCGGGGCTTTACGTCATGGCCAACGCCGAAACCGCTTTCGGGGTCAATATGGGCGCAGGTGTACTGATCGGCTTCGGTCAGGCCGCGACCGGCTTTTCCGTCGTGCTCGCCGCCGTCGCCAGAAAGGTAAGCCCGGCCAAACGCAGTATCGCGCTGGGCATCACCAGTGCCGGCGGGTCCTTCGGGCAATTCTATATGGCGCCCATCAGTCAGGGCTTTCTTGAGGCCTACGGCTGGTCCACGGCACTCATCTTTATCGCCGGTTTGTCAGCGATCATGGTTTTGCTTGCCACCGCCTTGACCGGCAATTCGTCGGAGACCAGCGAAGGCGATCCGACCCAGACCATAAGCGATGCCATCCGCGAGGCCAGCCGGCACAAGGATTACTGGTTTCTCTCCGCCGGTTTTTTTGTCTGCGGCTTCCAGGTGGCCTTCGTCGCCGTCCACCTTCCGGCTTTTTTGCAGGACCTCAATTTCACCGCAACCGTCGGCGCCACGGCGATCGGGCTGATCGGGCTGTTCAATGTCATCGGCACCTATTCCTGTGGCGTGCTTGGCGGGCGGTATTCGAAAAAATACCTGCTCTCAACCCTGTATCTGCTGCGTTCCATCACTATCGCCTTGTTCCTGGTCGTACCGCCGACGGAATTCACGGTCTATGTCTTTGCCTCCGCGCTGGGCTTGTTGTGGCTGGGCACGGTGCCGCTGACATCGGGGCTGGTGGCGCTGATCTTCGGGGTGCGCTACATGGGCACCTTGTTCGGCGGCGTATTTTTTACCCATCAACTCGGCAGCTTCATCGGCGTCTGGTGGGGCGGCTACGCCTTCGACACAACCGGGTCTTATGACAACGTCTGGATCGCTTCGATCATTCTGGGCGTGGCGGCAGCCGTGCTGCACATGCCGATCGTGGAACGCGCCATCCGGCCGCTGCAACAGGAAACCTGACAGGGATACGATCCACTCATGCGCGGTTATTTCGCCATCGGCGTCGAAGGGATTTCCAAGGCCATGAACGTGGGCAGCCTGTTCCGCACAGCGCACGCCTTCGACGCCAGCTTCGTGTTCACCGTCGCCGCCAACTATTCGCGCGGCGAGGGCGGAAAGTCGGACACCTCGGACGCGCCGGGGCACGTGCCGTTCTACAGCTTCCCCGACATCGCCTCGATGACGCTGCCGAAGGGTTGCTCGCTGGTCGGCGTCGAGCTGACCGACGACGCCGTCGAGCTTCCGAGCTTCCGCCATCCCGCACAAGCCGCCTACGTGATGGGACCGGAGCGGGGAAGCTTAAGCCCGGAAATGACGAAAAAATGCGAATTCGTGGTCAAGATTCCGACCCGCTTCTGCGTCAACGTCGGCGTCGCCGGCGCCATCATCATGTACGACCGGGTGGTCAGCCTTGGCCAGTTTCCGCGCCGCCCGATAAGCCCCGGCGGCCCGGCCGAAGCCCCGCCCGAACACGTCTTCGGCGAACAAAAAATCCGCAATAAAATGGAAAAGTTCCGCGACACGCCGCCCATCCTGGAAGAGGATTAAAACGTCAGCCTTCCGCCCAACCGTCCGCCATACGGATGTCGCCGACGCGGAGACCGGCAGAGTTGAGCACCGGGGCGGTCAGGAAATCCTGCATCCCCGCTTTCGCCTCAATGTCGAGGACGCCCAGCAAATCCAGCACGCCCGCCATCGCCACTTCCGCCGCGCGTTTGGTGCCGTCGTCAATCTTCAGCGCCACGCCCAGACCAAGACCTGGCACAATCCCGGCGTAAACCCCTTCCGCCCCGGCCTTGACCACAAACGCTCCTTTCCCCGCCGTCATGGCAACGGTGTCGAAGCGGCCCGGTCCGCCGACCATGTTCGGATGCGAGGTCATCGCCTTGTAGATTCGTTTGGCCGCGTCTGCGCGAGCGGGCTCGAGGTCTTGCGGGTCGGCCATGCGCGCCATCGCCAGCGCCATCGCCCGGAGCGCCATGCCGTAGACCGGAATGCCGCAACCGTCGACGCCCCTGGGCGTTTCCGACAGGTCTGTCGCGCCCATCTCTTCCATCACCGCAGCCAGGCGTTGTTGCACCGGATGATCGGGCCCGAGATAGCCTTTCGTCTCCTCGCCCATATGCCGCGCTGTGTTCAGGAAGCCCGCGTGTTTTCCCGAGCAGTTGTTGTAAAGCGGCCCCGGAACCACGCCCGAGCGGATCAGGGCCTTGTCCGAGTCCCGGTGCATGGGGTCATGGCCGCCGCATTCGAGATCGGATTCGCTTAACCCCAGGCGCTCCAGCCAGGCGGCAATGGCGTTGACGTGATCGGGGGTGGAACTGTGCGAGGCCGCGGCCAGCGCCAGTTCGGCCTCGCTGATATCAAAGGCGTCCGCCGCGCCGGTCTCGATCAGGGGCAAGGCCTGTAGCGGTTTGATGGCGGAACGGGGATAGATCAGGCGATCAATACCCCCCCACCCCCGCACGACCTTGCCCGTCCGGTCAATGACGACGCAATCGCCCCGGTGGCGGCTTTCGACCATGGCGCCGCGTGTGACCTCTACGGTCAGGGGGGGGATTAACGGATTATTCAATGTCATGGCGTATCAGTGCCATCCGTCCAAATGGTTGGCAAGGGCGGTTGGCCCAAGTGGTTGGCAAGGGAGCCGCCCCGCTTTATACACATGTCGTCATGAACACATCCCGGCCGATACCCCGTTTTACCCCGCCTTTCCTGTTGGCGGCTTTCCTGCTGGCGTTTTTCCTGGTTGCTCCGGCATCGGCACAGGAGGCCAAGCTGCTGGGCACCTTCGACGACTGGGAAGCCTACCTGGAGACGGACGGCGGCGAGACCGTCTGCTACATGGGCTCGCAACCCAGCAAGGCCGTTGGCAAATACAAAAAACGCGGCGAGACCTATATCCTGGTCACCCACCGGCCGAAACGGAAAACCTTCGGTGTCGTCAGCGTCCGCGCCGGATATGCCTACAAGAAAGACTCCGAGGTCACCCTCACCATCGGCGAAAACGCCTTCCGGCTGTTTACCGACGTCGGTCACGCCTTCGCCTATGACAGGAAAACCGATGCCGCCATCGTCAAGGCCATGGTCCGGGGCAAGGGCATGGTTGTTCAGGGCACGTCTTCGCGCGGCACCAAAACCACCGACACCTATTCCCTGAAAGGGTTTACCGCCGCCTGGAAGGCGATCAACAAGGCCTGCAAGGCAAAATAGTCCGGAACGATAGTATGAACACGCCCCCCGACAACCCAGAAACCGAAGACGAAGGCCCCGGCAACTTCATCCGCGATATCGTCGCGGGCGACATCGCCGCAGGCCGAGTCGGGGAGAAAACCAGAGGCATCGTCACCCGCTTTCCGCCCGAACCCAATGGATATCTGCATCTGGGCCACGCCAAGTCCATCGTCCTCAATTTCGGCATCGCCGCCGATTTCAACGGGCGTTGCCATCTGCGTTTCGACGACACCAATCCGGTCAAAGAAGAAATGGAGTTCATCAAGGCCATCGAGGAAGACGTCCGCTGGCTCGGCTTCGACTGGGGCGAACACTTGTATTTCGCGTCCGATAACTTCGAAACCCTTTATCAGTGGGCAGAACACCTGATCAAAAACGAAAAGGCTTATGTGGACGACCTCACGGCCGACGACATCCGCGAATACCGGGGCACCCTGACCGAACCGGGGCGGCCCAGTCCGTTCCGCGATCGGGGCGTCGACGAAAACCTGGATCTGTTCCGGCGCATGCGGGCGGGTGAGTTCGCCGACGGCGAACGGGTGCTGCGCGCGAAGATCGACATGGCGGCAGGCAACATCAATATGCGCGACCCGGTGCTGTACCGGATTTTGCACGCCGACCACCCGCGCACGGGAAACGCCTGGAGCATCTATCCGACCTACGATTTTGCGCACGGCCAATCGGACGCCATCGAAGGCATTACCCATTCGTTGTGCACGCTGGAGTTCGAGGATCACCGCCCGCTGTACGACTGGCTGATCGAGAACCTGCCGGTGCCGGCGACGCCGCATCAGTACGAATTCGCGCGCCTCAACCTGACCAACACGGTGCTGTCGAAACGCCGCCTCACGCAACTGGTCACTGAAAACCACGTTCAAGGCTGGAATGATCCCCGCATGCCGACCATTTCGGGGCTTCGGCGGCGCGGCGTTCCGGCGGCGGCGATCCGCGATTTTTGCAACCGCATCGGCGTCACCAAGGCGGCCAGCACGGCGGAAACCGCGTATCTGGATCATTGCACGCGGGACATTCTCAACGCAGAGGCGCCCAGGCGCCTGGGCGTGCTCGATCCCCTGAAAGTGGTGATCGAGAACTACCCGGAGGGCGAAAGCGAGGAGCTGGATGCCGCCAACCATCCGGGGGACGAAACCCAGGGCACGCGCAAGGTTCCGTTCTCCCGCGAGATTTACATCGAACGCAGCGATTTCATGGAAGAGCCGCCGAAAAAGTTCTTCCGCCTTGGGCCGGGACGCGAGGTCCGCCTTCGCTTCGCCTATTTCATTATCTGCACCGACGTCATCAAGGATGCGGACGGCACCGTCACCGAACTGCACTGCACCTATGACCCCGAAACCCGCGGCGGCAACGCGCCCGACGGGCGCAAGGTCAAAGGCACCATTCACTGGGTATCCGCTCCGCAAGCGCTGACGGCGGAGGTTCGGCTCTACGAACATCTGTTCAACGAGTCTGAGCCGGGAAGCGGCGGCACGGATTTTCTCGACGACATCAACCCGGACTCCCTTAGCGTGCTCAAGGGCTGCAAGCTGGAGCCGTCTTTGGCTGACCTGGGTTTGGGTGATAACGTGCAGTTCGAACGCCAGGGCTACTTCTGCCTCGATACAGACTCAAGCGCCGACGCCCCGGTGTTCAACCGCACAGTGGGTTTGCGGGATTCCTGGGCCAAGACCCAGAAAAAGGACTGACGGCTCCTTATTTTTCGCCGTTATCCGTCCACAGTTTATTGTGCGCCTCGGCCGCGCGGATCATGTTGTTCCGTTCCAGTTCACGAAACCCCTCGCCGTTGCCGAATTCGGCGAAGTCGTAATAACGCCGGTGCTGGCCCTTGGTTTTACGCAGATGCTTGATCGGGCACCAGTGTGCCTCGGAGCGCCCGGCGATTTCACGGGCATAGGCCAGCAGGCCGTTGGCATAACCGCAATAGGCGCAGTTTAGTTTTTCCAACGGGTTCAGGTAGGCGAGTTGGTGGCGGTCGACGACGATGAAATCGCCGCGCGGCACTTTGCGGATTCCATAAATCGGGAAGCAAATAGCCTGAAACAGGGTGACGGAGATATCCACCATCACCAGCGGCACAATCAGGGCGTACACCAGGGGCGCGGCCAAAATGGCCGGAGCGCCGGACTGAACCAGGAAGCGAATCAGGCCGGTGCGCAGCGTCTTGTGGTGACGGCGGACCGATTCCTCGAACCGGGCACGCCGGTTTTCGATAGTGTATCGGAACGTCTTTCGCTGGCTTTCGAAGTCCAGGTCGATTTCGTTTTCCAACTCCTGAATTTTCTTCAGAAGCGCCGCAATCGGTTTCGGCGCGGTCATGGGTTTGCCTCCTGCCCCCTAGCTCAAATCCCGTCGTTCACCCTTATATCGTATCGCGTCCGGCATGGTATCGCGTCCGGCGGGCCAACGTCCTTGCATTTTGTCAAACCCCGTTGGCGTCCGGCTCAGGGGTCGCCGTACAACAACTCCCGCAACGATGCCTCGTCACCGATGATGTCGGCCAGACGGTCCAACGAGGTATCGACGGCGTCGGCGAATTTGTCCGCGCCGCCGAAACGGTCCAGGGTTTCCGGTGGAATGAACTTGATCAACAGCGCCGAGGTGCCCGGCGGCAGGCCTGCGAAATGCACGGTCATGATTCCGTGGTCGCGCAACAACAGCATGGCCAGGCCGGCCAGCGCTTCGATCGGCACCACGGGCGGCTCGCTGAGGCCTCCCCGCTGCATGGCGATTTCCAGAATATCCTCACCATCCAGCTTGCCGATCACCGGCGTTTCCGAAACCCGGTTGCCCAGGCGCTCTTTCAACGCGCCGGTGATCTGCTTGGCAGCATCGACCAGAACCCGTACGCGGGCCGGGTCGTATTGTTCCAGCGAATGGACAATGCCGGGATAGATCATAGGCCGGGCTTCGGCCCCGATCTCGAACGCCACGGCGCGGATTTTTTCGACGATGGCGCGGGTGCCGCCCAGAAGCCCGATGCGAGGGCCGACGGTGCCGTATTTGTCGAGCCCGGTGGAGCCGACATCAACGCCCAGTTCCAGGGTTTTCGGCTGATCGAACACCGCCGGCCCGACGCGCGCGCCACCGGCATCATCGACCAGCACTTTCGCCCCGGCGTCATGGGCGAGGCGCACGATGCGTTCGATATCCTTGAGGCCGAGAATTTCGTAGCTGACCGCCAGGCGCGTCAGCGCCACCACCTGAACGTTTTCAGTGTCTTTCAGCGCGCGTTCGAAATCGCCGATGGTCAGGGTGTCGACAAAGTTGCTCCCCGCATAGGCCGCACCGCGCACGACGCAGGGGTGGCTGCCGGTGACGGAAACTCCGACCACGGATGCCCCCGGTTCCGTCAGCACCCGCATCGCCGTCATCACCGCCGCCGTCTGGCGGTTCATGGGCATTATGTCATGCACAGCCGCATCGCCGCCGAGATGGTCCAGCGCCAGACTTTTAAGCCGATCCCACAACAGCGCCGGGGCTAGTTCATCGTCCATCACCGTCATCGGCCCGGCCGCATTTTCCGGAAGCTCGTAGCCCCGTTCCAGCCCCGAAAGGTTGTAGACGGCGTCCGGGCCCAGGTCCCGGGTGCGGCGTTCGATGTGCCGCCAAGCGTGGTGCAGCTTGGTGTGGTCGTCGCGGCTGTCCCGGATAACCCGGCCATGGGCATAGGGCAGGCCGGGCGCGAAGGCGTTACCGAAACGGTCTTTTTGTATGGACTGGGTCATGGCGGAAATTAACCAACATTTCCGCCTTTGTGACAATCAGGAATTTTTTTTCATTTTTTCGGGAACTTTTTTATCCCGCCCGCGTCTAGGCCTGTAACACCCCGCAGGTGCGGGTCCAAAACCGAAACCGAATACAAACCCAAACAGGAGAAGTTCCATGTCAGACAAGATTTTAATTAACTGTTCCCACACCGACGGCTACCCCTCCAACCAGATCGACGCTATTCCCGAACAGGCGGTGGAATCATTCGCCGGTGTCGGCTATCCGCACGCCGGCGGATTTATCGGCGAAGGATCGGTAGTGTTGGACGTCGGCTCCGGTTCCGGCACCGACAGCCTGATCGCCAGCGGTGTCGCCGGGGCCACCGGCAAGGTGTATGGCCTGGATATGACGCATGCCATGCTGGACAAGCTGGCCGCCAATGTCGAGCGCATGGGAGCCAGCAACGTCGAGCCCGTGGAAGGCAACGCCGAGGAAATACCCCTGCCCGACGCCAGCATTGACGTGGTCACGTCCAACGGTGTGCTCAACCTGGTGCCCGACAAGCCGCGCGCGTTCGCCGAGATTTTCCGGGTTCTGAAACCGGGTGGGAGGGTGCAACTGGCCGATATCGTCATCGACAGCCCGATTTCGGATGAAAGCCGCAACAACCCCGACCTGTGGGCCGAATGCGTGGTCGGCGCGTCGCTGGAAGACAGCTATATCCGGCTGTTCGAGGGAGCTGGATTTTCCGATATCGGCGTGTTGCGCCGGTTCGATTATTTTTCCGGCTCAAGCAGCGAGAACACGCGCAAGGTGGCCCAAGGCTTCGGCGCGCACACGGTGGAATTGACGATGTGCAAAGAAGGCTAGCCCCGCCGCCGGGGTTAGTCCTTTCCGTCTTCCTCGTCCTTTTCGTCTTCGGACTTTTTCGATTTCTTCTTTTTGAACCGGGCGAGCAGGCCGCTTAAGCCTTTCTTCTTCGCCTCTTCTTCTTCCCCGTCTCCTTCTTCGTCATCTTTTTTCTCTTCTTCCTCCTCGTCGTCTTCGCCGTCCGATTTCTTTTCGGGCTTTTTGATTTTGCTCAACAGGCGCCGGTAAAAACCGCCGAAGCCTTTTTTCGGTTTTTTACCGCCCTCTTCGTCTTCGTCCTCCGTGTCTTTATCTTCGGCGTCTTCTTCTTCCTCGTCTTCGCCCTCTTCACCGTCGCCCGACTTTTTCTTCTTTTTCTTTCTGCTGCGGAGGAAGAAGAAACCAGCACCTGCCACGACAAGCCCGCCCGCGCCGTAAGCTGTCCACATCCACCAGGGCGTAGGCTCTTCGCGTTTAGGCGGCGTCTTTTTTTTGCTTTTCGGCTTGTAGACGACCCCTTTTTCCCTGGCTTCCATCTCGGCGGCAAGGTCGGGTTTATCGACGTCTATCAAGGAGGGGCCCAGCTTCTTGCTGGCGAAGAATTCCGGCTTCGGGTATTTCAGGTCGCCGAAACACAAGCGCCGGATCAGGCTTTCGTCCGGCAGGGTCAGGGCCGGATACACCCGGCCCGAGACTTCCCCAAGGGCACCAAAATAATGCACGATTTTTTCCGAAGTGTCCTTGGCGACGAAGGTAAAGCTGACGTTATCGACCTCAAGATTGCCGTCCATGTCCATGGTAAAGGCGCGCGCCAGCCAGTGCTCGATGCCTTCGATTTTAATGGTCTGGGATTCCCAGATTTCGCCCAAACGGTAATCACAGGCCGCCTGCGGGTCCGCGGGTTTGAACACGGGTTTGGGCGCGCTCACGGGAGCCGGGACCGAGAGCGTTACCGGTTTCGACGGCTTGGGCTCTTCCGGGGTAAATGTTTTCTCCCTTGCCTTTAATTCCCCGAAGGGTTGTTCCGCCAACGGAGGCGCGGTCACCGCTTTCGGTTTCGGTTCCGGTTCAGGCTGGGATTTTGATTTGGATTTTTTAGCGCTGGCGGGGGAACCGGGATCCCTGCCCGCCCAGGTTTCGATGGGTTCCGAACATGTCCCCCTGGAGGTGATGATCTTGACCGTTTCGTCCGCCGGGTTGATGGAAATTTTCGGAATTTCACCTGATTTGGCGATCCATTCCATCAGGGTTTCGCAGCCAACCTCGGCGGCAAACAGCGCCGGCCCAGTCCCTAACGCCGAAATGCCAAGCAGGAGCAAAGCGCCCACAGCCGAAGCCAAGGCCGGGGCCATAACCTTCCCATCGGACAATCTCACACGGCCAGCAATGTCCACGGCATGCCCTCCTCATGAATTCCGCGCGGAATCCCAGCTTAGGCATACCCTTTAATGGTTAATTTTTTATGGTTAATTTTTTCCAACATTCGACGAAAACGGCAATTTTTCGGGCTTTTCCGGCAGCCCGGGCGGGGTGGAACTTTTTGCGCCCAGGCGCAGTTTTATAGGCGACGCCATGCTCTTCGAGAAATTTCCGAATCGTGCGCGCCTTAATGGCATAATCCTTGTTCCCTTTGCTGCTCAGGGGCCGGCCTTTGGTGGCTTGCACATCGCCGTAAGCCAGGGCCATGCCGGCGATGGTTCCGGCAAGATCTACCAGTGCCAAACCGCTGTTTCCCTGAGGAACCGGCACGTTATGGGTAAAATAGCGCGGATCGCCGCCCGGCCCGACGAGGGCGCTAATCGCGCCCGCCAAAACAATGGGCGCCTGGACATCCACCCCGGCAATGGGAAAGCCGGTCAGCGCCACGGTATCGCCAAGCCTTGCTTCCGTGCCCTTTCGGAACAAGCCGGCGGCCTTGGGCCCTTCCTTGACCTTGAATAACGCCAGGTTCCGCTCCGGGTCCCCAGCCACCAATTCCCCCTCCGCTTTCGAAAACCGCAACCGGCGGCAGTCCTTGACCAGGGTATGATAGGTCAGCACGTGCCCTTCTTTATTGACGGAAAACCCATATCCTTTTGCGGGTACGTTCAGGGATTTTCCCGTGTCCGGCTTTTTTTCCACCCGGACCTGTTTGAACCAGCCGTTCCATTCCTTAATCAGGCGATCGATCCGTGCCGACACGACGCCCCGCCATTCCCGGATAATTGCATGAAGGGTTTTCTCAGTTTCAATAATCTTGATCATGGAAACCGATCCGTAATCCCGCCCCGGCAACTTAGGGCACGCATAATAACTTTCGATCACGGAGCCGCCTTCCTGACGTTCTTTTTTATTTCGGATTTCCAGGGAGTCCGGACACCCGGACAGGATCTTTTGCTTCCATATCCGGTAGGCCCGATCCAGGGACAGTCCCTTTGCATGGGTTTTTTGAAATTTCTCCGTCTGAATGTACTCCCGCCAGCTTATCCCCGTCTGTCCTTCCGGCAGGTAGTACGCCGCTTCCACGCGGTTCGCCAACCATTCGGCCAGGGCCGCGTTCATTTCCGCCTCCGCTTTCACCCAGCCCGGCGGCAGGTTCAGAATCAGGGGATCCTCTGACTCGGACGGAGGGGAAGAGGAGCCGCGCCCGGTCCGGCTCCGGGGTCCGGATGACCGCTGCTTAACCTCCTCCGCCTTTTGCCGTTTGTTCTTCAACCGAAGCCATTCCAGCCTCTGGCGCTTTTCGCGTGCGTCAGCGGCGGCGTCGGCCAACGCGACATCGGCCCGTTGCATAAGAATGCACACCAGGACAATGAGGGCAGTGGCGAAGGCGGTGCGTTGCATGGTCCCTTTTCCGATCTTGCCGATGGCCCGGAAATGCTATCAGGTCGGCAATTAAAAAGCGCTGATTTAACGCCCGTCAATGCAAGGCTAGGGAATAGATTGTCCAATGCAAGGTGTGAACGTTGTGTCCGCAAGCTTGTTTTGGCGCATTCTTTGAAATTCCCTGTCAAAAACATAGGAAGTCGGCAAATGGCTATTATTGAATCCCTTCGCTATGATCCGGCTCCTTCCCGGCAACCCTCAACGCAAACTGATACCGAGACCGGGGTTGAGGCCGCACCGGTACCCATACGCCCCCCGGTTCAAGTTCCCCATTACCTCCGCGACGTCTACACTTGGGCCTATCTGGACCCACGCAACGTCCAGCTGCTCGACCGTGAATGGATCGTCGGCGTGATCCTATGGGGGCAAAACCACCGGCTGCGCGACGCTGCGTTGTCCGACATTGAACCGGGCCAAAAGGTTTTGCTGCCGGCTTCCGTTTATGGGGATTTAACCCCGGCCATGGCGCGCCATATCGGCCACACCGGGAAACTCGATGTTATCGATGTGGCGCAGGTGCAGGTCGACCGGTGCCGGAAAAAACTGCTCCCCTACCCTTGGGCGTCTGTGCGCCATGGCGATGCCCGCAGTCCGGGCGGACAATACGACACGGTTTGCTGTTTTTTTCTTTTGCACGAGGTCCCCGACCCCGAAAAACACGCCATCGTGAATGCCCTGCTGAACAGTGTGCGGCCCGGCGGTAAAGCCGTTTTCGTCGATTACCACAAACCCCACTGGGCGCATCCGCTAAAATGGCTTACGGCCGGGGTTTTCCGCTTTTTAGAACCCTTCGCCATCAGCCTGTGGAAAACCAAAATCCAGGATTACGCCGCCCACCCGGAAGGCTTTTCCTGGCAGACCGAGACCTACTTCGGTGGACTGTATCAAAAAACGGTGGCCAAACGCCCCTAGCCACCCCGGCACTTGCGCCCATTCTCGGGTCCATCCCCGTATATGTCTCACAATGGGGGCGTATGTGTACATTTGCGTACATTTCCCATGAGATTTTACATAATTCGGAAACGCCTTGTTTGTTGCCTGGAACCCAGCGTGTTCCGGACTTCCAGGGCGGCGGTTTCTTGTTCGCCGTGTGTTTGTCGTGGCGTTTCGAGAAAAAACGCCCTATGTCTCTCTCATGTCGACGGACCTGAAAAATTTGATTGGGCTGGACCGCCAGGAACTGGCCCGGGAAATGGACGCCATCGGTGAGAAACCATTCCGCGCCAAACAGCTTTGGCACTGGATCTATCACCAGGGCGAAACCGATTTCTCGAAAATGACGACCCTGGCCAAATCGTTCCGGAGCAAGCTGGCGGAGCACTATAGCCTGGAACGACCCCAGGTTTCGCGCGAACTGACCTCGACGGACCGGGCGCGCAAATGGCTGTTGAAATTCGACGACGCCAACGAAGCCGAAAGCGTTTTTATTCCGGAAGACGACCGTGGCGCGCTTTGCATCTCGTCGCAGGTGGGCTGCACGCTGACCTGCGCGTTTTGCCACACCGGCACGCAGAAGCTGGTGCGCAACCTGACGGCGCGGGAGATCGTCAGCCAGTTGATGGTGGCCCGCGATTCCTATTCTGAATGGCCAAGCGGCCGGGACGACCGCCTGTTGACCAACATCGTGATGATGGGCATGGGTGAGCCGTTGTTCAATTTCGACAACGTCGCCAAGGCGCTCAAAATCGTCATGGACGGCGACGGCCTGTCTATTTCCAAACGCCGCATCACGCTATCCACGGCCGGCGTGGTACCGATGATGGAACGCTGCGGCGAGGAACTTGGCGTCAATCTGGCCGTTAGCCTGCATGCCTGTACCGACGAGTTGCGCGACGTGCTGGTGCCGATTAACCGTAAACACCCGGTCCGCGAACTTTTGGCGGCGTGCCGCGCTTATCCCGGCGCCAACAACGCCCGGCGCATCACCTTCGAATACGCCATGCTGAAGGGGGTCAACGATTCCGACGCCGACGCCCATGAATTGATCCGTCTGGTGCGCGACGTTCCGGCGAAATTCAACCTGATCCCGTTTAATCCGTGGCCGGGAACGGCATATGAATGCTCCACGCCGAAGACCATCCGCCGCTTTGCCAAAATCCTCAACGACGGCGGACTGTCGGCGCCGGTGCGCCTGCCCCGGGGCCGGGATATCATGGCCGCCTGCGGGCAATTGAAATCCGACAGCGAACGGGCGCGCCGGCAATCCACCCGACCGGATAAACCTTCCGGTGACACCGCGCCCGCCGTGGCCTGAATGCATTTTGTCTCAAGGAGAGCGTAGATGGACCGTGAAATTCTTCTTGTTGTCGATCCCATGTGTTCATGGTGCTGGGGGTTTTCCCCGACGGTAACCGCCATACAGGAAGCCTATGCGGACCAGGCGCCGATTTTTCCCATCGTCGGCGGTCTCAGGCCGCTCAGTACGGATCCCATGAATGACCGCGCCAAAGAGGAAATCCGCCACCATTGGGATTCCGTCCAAAAGGCATCCGGCCAGCCCTTCGATTTTACATTTTTCGACCGCGACAATTTCGTCTACGACACGGAACCCGCCTGCCGCGCCCTGGTCACTGTGCGGTTCCTGAAACCGACGGTGTCGCTGGGGTTTCTGACCTCAATGCACCAGGCGTTCTATGCCGAAAACCAGGACATCACCGACCATGAAGTATTGGCCGATCTGGCAGAAAAAGCCGGCGTTTCGCGGGACGATTTCGTTGAATTCTTTCCCAGCCGTAAGATGATCTATCTGACCGCCAGCGATTTCTACCGCTCGCAAAGCATGGGCGTTTCCGGCTTTCCCACCGTTATCCTGCGCGCCAATGAAAAGCTGAGCCTGTTGAGCGCGGGGTTTCGTCCGTTCGAAGACCTAAAGCCGCATCTCGACCAGTGGCTGGAAAGCGGTCCGGAAGAGGGCGCGGTCGAAACCGAGGCTCTTTAGGTTACCAGCCGTTACACCGCCCCCAGGTATCGATGATGCCGGTGCCTCCCCCGTCGTCATCGCTATCGACAACCTGATAGGCATCATAAGCCGCCGCCGTCATGCACACGTGGTTTGGAAAAACCCGAACCTTGGCTCCGATGGGAAGCCGGTCAAACGGCAAGGGGTCACTGGAAACGACGAGGCCATGTTCCTGATGCACGGATTCAATGTGCAAATCATTGATGGGCTCCGCCGTGTGAGCGTCACAGACCAGCCCGAACCCGCAATCCAAGGCACCCTCGAACGCTGCCGTTGCCCTGTCTTTTGACAGCGCCAGTCCGCCCGCGTCGATATAGAGCTGGTTGTCGTCCTTGCGGTGCGCAATCACCGATGCCAGGACGCTGACAGCGATTTCATCGACACGCCGCGTGCCCAGCCCGACATGAAACATATCGCCGAACATATAAACCCCGGGGCGTACCTCGGTCAGCCCCGAGGCGTCTCGCGCGTGGACCACGCATGGTGTCGATCCGGCACTGACCGTCGGGCACGGATACCCGGTATCGCGTAACCGGTCCGCAGCCTGAACGACGGCGGCGCGTTCGTCCTCCGCCACATCGGCCATGGCTTCCGGGGTTCGGCAGGCATACGAATGGCCTGCGTGGGTCAGCACCCCTTCCAGCGAAACGCTCCGGGCGCCGTCCAGGATGGCGGCGATCTCCAGGAGTTCCGGACCTTCGGGCAGGACGCCTGTGCGGTGTTCTCCGCAGTCGATTTCCACCAGCACCTTGAGCGTGGTTCCCTGGGCGTCTGTGAAGGCCTGGATGGCGCGGGCGACGTCCGCATTGTCCGTAATCAGCTTCAGGTCCGCGCCACGCTCCACCAGCGCCGCCACGCGTTCCAGCTTCGAAGGCACGATACATGCCGCGTAGGTCATGTCCTTAAACCCGTTGTCGAAAAAATATTCAGCCTCCGACAGGGTCGCCACGGTGATACCGCCTGCGTTTCCAGCCACCGCGAGGCGGGCCACGTCAGCCGATTTCGACGTTTTGAGGTGAGGGCGAAGCTCGACGCCCAGGTCGCGTACCCTAGCCGTCATGGCTTCGATATTGCGGCTAAGCCGGGCCTTGTCGAGGATCAGGGTGGGGGTGCTCAGTTGATCGATGTTCATGCGCAAACTGTATGGGGTGGCGTACTCTTGCTCAAGGACCTGTTTTGCCTATACTCGGGCCGCCCACGGACGCCCCAACACCGGGGAGCACCACACAAAGGCTATGAACCATGAGCAAGAAAATCAATAAAGTCGTGCTCGCCTATTCCGGCGGGCTGGACACCTCGGTCATTTTGAAATGGCTTAAAGATGCCTACGACTGCGAAGTCGTGACCTTCACCGCCGATCTCGGCCAGGGCGAAGAACTGGAACCGGCGCGGGAAAAGGCCGAACTGTTCGGCATCAAGGAAATCTTTATCGAGGACCTTCGCGAGGAGTTCGTCCGGGACTACGTGTTTCCCATGTTTCGGGCCAACGCGCTCTATGAGGGCACCTATCTGCTCGGCACCTCCATCGCCCGGCCCCTGATCGCCAAACGGCAGGTCGAAATCGCCGCCCAGGTCGGCGCCGATGCGGTCTCCCACGGCGCCACCGGCAAGGGCAACGACCAGGTTCGGTTTGAACTCGGCTATTACGCGCTCAACCCCGACATCAAGGTCATCGCGCCGTGGCGGGAATGGGACTTGAACAGCCGCACCAAGCTCATCGAATACGCTCAGAAAAACCAGATCCCCGTTCCCAAGGACAAAGAGGGCGAGGCCCCGTATTCCACGGACGCCAACCTTTTGCATATCAGCTACGAAGGCAAGGCGCTGGAAGACCCCTGGGTTGAACCCGATGAGTCCATGTATACCCGGTCCGTCAGCCCTAAAATGGCCCCGGATGAGCCAACCGTTGTCGAAATAGAATTCGAAAAAGGCGACCCCGTCGCCGTCGACGGTGAAAAGCTTACCCCTGCGGCGCTTCTGGAAAAACTCAACCTGCTCGGCGGCGCCAACGGCGTGGGCAGGGAAGACATTGTCGAAAACCGGTTCGTCGGCATGAAGTCGAGAGGCGTTTATGAAACCCCCGGCGGCACCGTTCTGTTCCGGGCACGGCGGGCCATGGAAAGCCTGACCCTGGATAGTGGCGCCATGCACTTTAAGGACGAGATGATGCCGCGCTATGCCGAAACCGTTTACAACGGGTTCTGGTTCTCGCCCGAACGGGAAATGATGCAGGCCGCGATCGACAAGGCGTCCGAGAAGGTTACCGGAACGGTGCGGCTGAAACTGTTCAAGGGCAACGTCATCGTCACCGGGCGGAAATCACCTGTCAGCCTGTATTCGGAAGAGACCGCGACATTCGAGGCCGATTCCGTTTATGACCAGCGCGACGCCGAAGGTTTCATCAAACTCAACGCGCTTCGGCTCCGGCTCGGCAAATCCCTGGCCGACAAGGGTTAGGAAAGAGACCCGTCTGGTCCTGTCGCATTTCGCCCCATCCAGTAGGCATAGAGCGCCAACGGCGCCAGTGTGATATCGATGCCGGCCATGGCGCCGAGCCGGGCCGTCGTGGCGGTCAGGATATGGGCCTTGGCCTGCCGGTTTGTCCTCGCCACAAAATCCGTCAATTCCTGAGGACCCCTGTCCGCCTTCGACCCGGGGGTGGCATATTCGTCGCGCCAATCCAGTTCATAGACATGAACCGGAAGGCCGGTGTCCGGATTGATTTCCATAAGGTCGATTGCCCCGCCCCGCCAACTGGCATACGCCAACCGGCCCTCGGTTGCAGACCCCGCCCATTGCGCCACCAGGGCGGTTTCCGCAAGACGGGGGAACATTTTGTCGTCCTTTGCGACCGGACCAAACAACGCCGCATAGAGGCTTGGGGCCGTTAAATACACTTTGAAAGCCACGGCGCGCTGGAACGGTTTTCCGTCCCTGTCCAGCCTCGGAAGGCGGCGGATCAAAAAGGCCTGTTCGAGAAAATCGAGATATTTCCGCAGGGTGTTTTTTGCCACGCCCACGACCCCGGACAATTCCTCGATGGAAACCTCCATTGCCGTGTTCCTGGCCAGAACCGCAAACAAGTTCTCAAGCCCCTGCGGATCGCCAATTCCGAAATACCCCGAAAGATCCCGGCGCAGAACCCGGTCGGCAACAAGGTTTCCGGGAAACCCACCTGAATTCACATACTCGACGAAAGCATCGTTCAGTACGGGAATGTCGGATGGCGACACGGTCATCCCGCCGCCGGAAGATTGTTCCTCTGAAATCTCTGTTTCGCCAAACAGACTTTGCTGCAAACCCCGGAAACGGAGATATTCCGAAAAATTCAATGGCGGCAGATGCTGGTTTTTCGCGCCGCAAGACACCGCCGCCATGACGCGGGCCTTCGGGAAGGCCCTTACCAGTTCCTGCAGTTTTTCCTGCCAGCTTTCCAGGTATTGAGCCTCGTCAAAGAACAGATACAGGTCGCTGTCCCGATTAAATCCGGTTCTTGCCAAGGCGCTGTTTACAAACCGTTCCGGTGTCGTGAACGCAAAGGACGGCGTCGCATAGTTACAGTAAAGGATCGCTTCCCGGGGCACGCCCGCACCCAGCAGCTCCGCAATCCCCTGGTGGATCAACGTTGTCTTCCCGATACAACCCAAGCCGCCAAGAATTTGCATCTGGCTCGCCGATGGGTCTTTAAGGCGGTGCAATAAAGCCTCAAATACATCCCGCTTTGGTAAATCCTGGAAAACCGTTTCGGCAGAAATATTAAAATCCCACCACGGATTATCCTGGATAAGCCTTCGTTCAAGATCTTCGTTGGAAATCGCCTGCATTTACCCACCTCAATCGAGCAAATAAGATAATTCAATTAACTCAGTTTGTAAATACAGGATTACTTTTATGATCTTATTGCTTAAATTTGATAAATTCCTTTATTTATTAAAACACTAGCTTTTGATTATTTTCCCTAAACACTTTTGCAGTTCAGGCAAGACCTCGTCATCGAACCACGGATTTTTCCGCTGCCAACCGGTTGTCCGCCAGCTTGGATGGGGTAAGGGAAAGGCTTCGGGGAGATAGTGCCGCCACCCCTTGACGGTTTCGGTCATGGTTTTCCCGGCTTTTGAGCCGAGATAATGCCTCTGCGCATAGCTCCCGACCAGGAGAGTTAGTTTCTTATCCGGAATGAATGACAAAATCCTGGAATGCCAGGTTGGCGCACATTCCGGGCGGGGCGGATTATCGCCGCCTTTGGGGTCCCGGCCGGGATAACAAAACCCTATCGGCATGATGGCGACGCGGGATTCGTCGTAAAAAATCTCCGGCGCAAGGTCCAGCCAATCCCGCAGGCGGTCCCCCGACGCATCGTTCCACGGAATG
This sequence comes from Alphaproteobacteria bacterium, assembly GCA_014382345.1. GTDB lineage: Bacteria > Pseudomonadota > Alphaproteobacteria > Rhodospirillales > Casp-alpha2 > Casp-alpha2. The sequence goes on along the minus strand of JACNJX010000108.1, from coordinate 43,908 downwards.
CCGGTTTCGTGGACCCGGGTTCCCGGCGCCTGGCCGACAATCAGCAGTTTCGCCGTTGCCGAAACCCGCAAGACCGGCCTCGGGCCGAGGGGCAGATTGTCGGCACACAGACGGCACGCCTCGATTTCCGCCAACAGTTTGTCCATGCCCGGCATTCCAGCCCGTCCCCGATACCCCTATTCGGCCACCGTCAGGTAATGCAGCGAGAATAGCCCGTTTTCATCGACCCAGGTTTTTACCGGGGAAAACCCGGCCTTGGCGGCCAGGGCCTCAAATTCCTTGATGTGGTATTTGTAGGAATTCTCTGTATGAATTGTTTCGCCCTCGGAAAAATTGAAGTCACGGCCCTGAATGTGCACTGTCTGCGCCTTTTGGCTGACCAGATGAATTTCAATCCGCCCGGCTTCGGCGTTGTATTGGGCCTGGTGACTAAAGGCGGAAACGTCGAAATTCCCGTCCAGTTCCCGGTTTATACGCTCTATCACGTTGAGGTTGAAAGCCGCCGTCACGCCTTCGGCGTCGTCATAGGCCCGGATCAGGGTTTCCGTGTCCTTTTTCAGGTCCACGCCGATCAACAGCCCGCCGCCAGAACCGACTGTTTCGGATACGGTACGAAGAAAGGCGACCGCTGCCTCGTGATCGAAGTTGCCGATGGTTGAGCCGGGGAAAAATCCCACGCAATTTTCTTTTTTCCCAAAACCCTCATCTTCTAAACCCCCATCCGGCAAATCCCCATCCGGCAAATCCCCATCCGGCAAATCCCCATCCGGCAAATCCAGGGCTTGCGTGAAGTCGGCGACCAGGGGGCGCACGTCAAGGTCCTGATAGTCCTCGGCCAGTTCCTGTGCGGAGCGCAAAAGATGCTCTTCCGAAATATCGATCGGCACGAACAGGGACGGGCGGTCCAGGGCGTCGATCAGAAGCCGGGTTTTGACCAGCGAACCGCAACCGTATTCGATCAGGCATGCAGCGGGGCCGATCAGGCCGGCGATTTCATCGCCATACGTGTCCAGCAACGCCGTTTCCGTGCGTGTCGGGTAATATTCGTCCAGCCGGCAAATGGCATCGAACAGTTTCGAGCCCCGCTCGTCGTAAAAATATTTGCACGGCAATTCTTTTTGCGGCTGCGACAGGCCGCTCAGGACATCGTCGCAAAACGCCCGGGCGTCCTCCGGCAATTTCGATTGGTCTACATGAGCGTCCATATCACAAATCCCCCGTCACGAATCCTGCGCCAGACGAATGCCGCTGAACTGCCAGCGGTCGGGCGGATAGAAAAAATTGCGGTAGGTCGGACGCACGTGGTCTTCCGGCGTCACCGCCGAGCCGCCCCGCAGCACCATCTGCCCGCTCATGAATTTGCCGTTGTATTCGCCCATCGCGCCCGCCGCCGGCCGGTAGCCCGGATACGGCGCATAGGCGCTGCGGGTCCATTCCCAGACATCGCCGAAGACCTGAGCCGCCGGACCCGCCTGAACCGCCCCGGTTTGCACAGGCGTTGGGTGGAAATGGCCGCTATCGGCGAAATTTCCCGCCACCGGCCCGGCCACCGAAACGTCAGAGGCCATGCGTTCCCATTCCGCCTCCGTGGGCAGGCGCTTGCCCGCCCAACTGGCATAGGCTTCCGCCTCGAAATAGCTGACGTGGCAGACCGGCTCCATCGGGTCCAAGGCTTGCATGCCGGCCAGGGTCATAACCTGCCAATTTTCAGTATTTTCGTTAACCCCCGCATCCTTCTGCCAATAGAACGGCGCCCGCCAGGCGTTTTCCTGCACCGCCGCCCATCCGTTCGACAGCCAGAACTCCGGGCGCACATAGCCGCCGTCGGCGATGAACGCCAGATATTCCCCATTGCTCACCGGGCGCGACGCAATTTTGAACCCGTCCTGCCAGACCTTGTGGCGGGGGCCTTCATTGTCGTAAGCGAAGGCCGGGGCGGCGGCCTGAGAGGCGGAAACCTCAAAGCCCGTTTCGACCAGCCCTTGCGGAAATTCTATCCATTTCAGGTCCGCGGCCTTTCCGTCACCGATCGCCCTGGGCTTCGAGGTCAGGTAGGCCGGGCGGAGCGGATTGCACGAAAACATGTGTTTGATGTCGGTCAGCATCAGTTCCTGGTGCTGCTGTTCGTGGTTGTTGGCAAGCTCGACGAAGGGCCGGATTTCGCCCCAAGCCTCGTCTCCTGCGGTCACAATCAAAGTCTCCATCGCCGCGTCCACGTGGACCCGGTAGGCATGGATGTCTTCCAGCGGCGGGCGGGACAACAGGCCGCGCTTCGGTCTCTGGTGTCGCGGGCCGACCGATTCATAATAGGAATTGAACAGGAAATTATAATCGGCGTGAAAATCCGTGTAATTCGGATCGAAGGGTTTGAGGACAAAGGTCTCGAACGCCCACGACGTATGCGCCAGATGCCACTTTGTCGGGCTGGCGTCGGGCATGGACTGGATGCACTGGTCCTCCGCCGTCAGAGGGGCCGCCAGATCCAGCGACCGCGCGCGGATACGCCGGAACAGGGCCAGGATTTCGTCCCGGTTCCGTGCCGTTGCTTCGCCTGATGAGATTTTTTGAGGCTGTCCCCTCATGTCCCTACCTTTGCAAATCAAAATTACCCGATCAAGGGGCTGACGAATTATTTTTCGCCAATTCCGAGGAAATCCTGACAGAAATCGGCTGACAAGCCCCCGTTTTCCGGATTCTACCCTTCGCCCTGGGGACGCTTAAAATAATTTTCCTTCTTTTTTAATCAGGTACCCCAGCCCCCGGAGAGGATTTTCCCGACGTATTCCGGCACCACCTTCGTTGCAGGCCCGTAACGGGTTTCGTCAAAATGTGACGCCCCTTCCGATGGCTCAAGGTTTAGTTCCGCCGTATGTGCCCGGCCGGTCTGCCCCCCGGCCTGTTTTACATGGGCGACGAACCCGGCGGCCGGGTAGACGTTTCCCGACGTACCGATGGAAACGAACAATCCGCAACGCTCCAGGTTTTCATAGATGCGCTCCATCTCCAGCGGCATTTCACCGAACCACACCACATGGGGGCGCAAGGCCCCCGCCTCGCCGCAATCCGGACACCTCACACCGACGCCGAGATCCCCGGTCCAATCGGCCAGATCGCCGCAAAGCCCGCACCGCACCTTCAGGAGTTCGCCGTGCATGTGCAGCAAATTCCGGCTGCCGGCGCGTTCATGCAGGTCGTCGATATTCTGCGTCACCACCAGAATTTCGCCCGGCCATTCCGCTTCCAGCCTGGCCAACGCCACATGCGCGGCGTTGGGCACGATATTTCCCGCCGTCAGGCCGGCGCGCCGCGCGTTATAGAATTCATGGACGCCTTCCGGGTCGCGGGCGAAGGCTTTCGGCGTGGCGACGTCCTCGATGCGGACCTTCGACCAGATGCCGTCCGCGTCGCGGAAGGTTTCCAGGCCGGATTCCCTGGAAATTCCGGCCCCGGTGAGGATGACGATTGCGGGATAGTCCCTTTTGTCCATACGACTCTACTTTCCTATTGGCCGTCTGTCGGCCTTGCCCGGCGGGCCCCAGCCCACGATAATCTGAACAACGATAATCAGGCCCACGTTATTCGACGTCGTCCTGAAATGCACCCGGCGGAGAAAGGCCCTTGGTAAAAGTTCTGTTTGTCTGCCTCGGCAACATCTGCCGTTCGCCCACCGCCGAAGGCGTCTTCCGGGGTCTGGTCGAACGCGAAGGCCTGTCCGGTCAAATCGAGGCCGATTCCGCCGGCGTCGGCAGCTGGCACATCGGCAGTCCGCCCGATCGCCGCGCCCAGGCCGCCGCCCTGCACCGCGGCATCGACCTGTCCGGCCAACGCGCCCGGCAGGTCAAAGCCGAGGACTTCCACCGCTTCGATTACGTTCTCGCCATGGATTCCGACAACCACCGCGATCTCACCGGCCTCTGCCCGGCGGGGGAAAAAGACCGGCTGCACATGTTCCTGAAATTCGCGCCCAATATCGGCCACACGGAGGTTCCCGATCCTTATTACGACGGCGAAAACGGTTTCGAGATCGTCCTCGATATGATTGAAGCCGCCTCCGAAGGATTGCTCGCCGATATCCGCGACAAACATCTTTAAAGCGACGAACCCTCGGGAGCCCCTTATGCCCCCCGATACGGACAAAGACCTGAAAGATCTTATCGCCGATGCCGCCGGTTCCCGCCCGGTGCAATTCCGCGCCATGGGCGGCGGTTGTGTCGCCGACGTGCGCGAGGTCATTCTGGAAGATGGCCGGACCCTTGTCGCCAAACTGGGCGATGCGGGCAGCGGCCTCGATCTCGAAGGTTACATGTTGCGATACCTGCGCGACCCCGGCGGGCTTCTGGTGCCGGATGTGCTTTATGCCGGGGACGACCTTCTGTTGATGAGCCGGCTCGAGACCGGCGGCGGCCTATCCGGCGGCGCTCAAGCACAGGCCGCCGACATGCTGGCGGCGCTGCACGGGGTGACGGCGGATAAATTCGGCTTCGACCGCGCGACGGTGATCGGCGGCCTGCATCAGCCCAATCCGGAAACCCGAAGCTGGCTCGAATTCTTCCGCGACAATCGCCTGCTCTATATGGCCCGCCAGGCGCTCGACGCCGGGCGGCTTCCTTCAGACCTGATGGCAAGGGTGGAGACACTCGCCGAAAAGCTCGGCCAATGGCTGGACGAGGGGATCGCCGACGATACGGCCCCGTCGCTGATTCACGGCGACATGTGGGGCGGCAACGTGCTCGCCAACCGGGGCCGCATTTCCGGTTTCGTCGATCCCGCCATCTATTACGCCGACGCGGAGATCGAACTGGCCTTTTCGACCCTGTTCAGCACCTTCGGCGACGCCTTTTTCGACCGCTACAACGAACACCGGCCGATCCGTCCCGGTTTCTTCGAGGAACGCCTCGACCTCTATAACCTGTATCCGCTGCTGGTCCACGTCCGCCTGTTCGGCGGCGGCTATGTCGCCTCGGTGGACCGGAGTTTACGGAAATACGGCTGCTGACGGGGTTTCGCCGTATTATGTAAAATCCCGTAGGGAATGTAGGCAAAAGCCTGCATTTATCTACATTTGCAGGCATTTCACGAACAGACGACGAGGACCGCCGGCAATACGTCCGGGAGTCGTCGGAATGTCGCCTGAAACTCGTCGGGAACTCGTCAAAAACTCGTCAGAGACTCGTCCGGAACTCATCATTTTCGGACTCTCAAAATCCACTAACCTATTGATTTAACACATTTTGCGTCTCATAGAACGGCGAAAAACTCATCATTTATCATCATTTTGATTCCAACCGACTGAAAAACAGCCATTTTTTGCGCCGGTTTCCGCAACCACCGGCAAACGCCGACGGCCGTGCCCCAAAAAAGCGTTGATGGCATCCTTATTCACAATGTCCAAGAGCATGGGATAAAGAGCGATGGAAAAAACTAGAACAAATGTAGAACATATTAAGGAAAAAATCAAGGAGAATTAGAGGTTTCTCTCTACTTTTCCATGTCCGCTTTCGGGGGCAAAGCGGACGTAATTCAGGGTGTGGCTGAATGTCCGATAATAGCCATAAGCGGACCTAAGGTTTAGTAAACGACAACGCTGCGAATGCTTTCACCCGCGTGCATGAGATCGAAAGCCTGGTTGATATCGTCCAGGGGCATGGTGTGGGTGATCAGGTCGTCGATGTTGATCTTGCCGTCCATGTACCAATCGACAATCTCCGGCACATCGGAACGGCCCCGAGCGCCGCCGAAGGCAGTTCCGCGCCAGACGCGGCCGGTAACCAGTTGGAAGGGGCGGGTGGAGATTTCCTGGCCAGCGCCAGCGACGCCGATGATGGTACTTTCGCCCCAGCCCTTGTGACAACATTCCAAGGCTTGCCGCATAAGGTTGACGTTACCGACACACTCGAAGGAATGGTCGGCGCCGCCTTTGGTCAATTCGACCAGATAAGGCACCAGATCCCCTTCGACTTCGTTCGGGTTGACGAAGTGGGTCATGCCGAATTTTTCGGCGAGTTCCTTGCGTTTGGGGTTGATGTCGATCCCGACGATCATGTTGGCATCGGCCATGCGGGCGCCTTGGACGACGTTAAGCCCGATGCCGCCGAGGCCGAAAACGATGATGTTGTCACCGGCCTGGACCTTGGCGGTATTTATGACCGCGCCGATGCCGGTGGTGACGCCGCACCCGATGTAACAAACCTTGTCGAAAGGCGCGTCATCCCTGATTTTGGCAAGCGCGATTTCGGGCACTACCGTGTGGTTTGAAAAAGTCGATGTGCCCATGTAATGGAAAATTTTTTCGCCGTTTAAGGAAAACCGAGACGTGCCGTCGGGCATCAGGCCCTGGCCTTGGGTTTCGCGGATCGCCTGGCACAGGTTGGTTTTGCCCGAAAGGCAGTATTCGCACGTCCCGCACTCGGGCGTGTAAAGGGGGATCACGTGGTCGCCGGGCTTTAGAGTTGTGACGCCTGGGCCGGTTTCGAGAACAACGCCGGCGCCCTCGTGGCCGAGGATGGCCGGGAACAGGCCTTCCGGGTCGTCACCGGAGCGGGTGAACTCGTCCGTATGGCAGATGCCCGTAGCCTTGATTTCGACTAGGCACTCGCCTTCCTTTGGTCCTTCGAGTTGGACCTTTTCGATGCTAAGCGGTTCACCCGCTTTGAAAGCCACTGCGGCACGCGCTTCCATGGTGATTCCCCTGCTAATGTAGTTAAGCCGGCTATGCCCGGACAATCATCAAATCCGCTTCAACCATATCCTAATGTCCGCTATCGGGGTAAGAGCGGACATAATTGGCTGCCGCTTAAAGAGTCCGCTAATAGCCAGGAGCGGACGTTCGACTTCAATATATAATGATATGTTTTGAAACACCCCCGTTACATAAATCAAGATAGAATTCTATCGATAAAAAATAATGTCGTAGGAAGTTGGTCGAAACTCCACATTTTTTGATGTGAATGATGGCGGCGAGGGCATCTTGACAAGAGAGTCCGGTGAAATGAAACGATCCTTGTCCGTGGATCGTCGTTATTGGCTTGTGGGATTAATTCTCGTCGCTGGCTTTTTCATTTCCTATGAGCTTTACAATTTTTCCAGGGCAACCGACTTTGCTGAAGCCAACCATACGTTCGAGGAAAGAGCGACGGACCGATTGAGATCGGTTGAGCATGCCATCACCAATGAACAGGAAGTTATCCGCTCTCTAGTTGGCTTTTTCAATGCCTCGCAGCATGTGGGCCGCAAGGAATTCGAACTTTTTCTGCGCTCGGTGCTGAACCGGTTTCCAGCCATTCAAGCAATCGAATGGATACCAAGGGTCGCTGCTTCCGAACGGCCGGCGTTTGAAGCCGCAGGACGGGAAGATGGGTTCCAAAACTTCCAAATTACAGAGCGTTCGGGTGACGGAAAGGTAATCCCCGCCGGGCCACGACGCGAATACTTTCCCGTTTATTTCGTCGAGCCATACCAAGGTAATGAGGCGGCCCTCGGGTTTGATCTCGGATCGCATCCGGCCCGAAGGACCACCCTGGAAAAGGCGCGGGATATAGGCAATTTCACCGTCAGCGAGAAGATCGCGTTGATCCAAGGTGGTGCCGGAATCCTAATTTTTGCGCCGATCTACGGCGTTGATCAACCGAGAGAGACCGTTTTGCAGCGACGGCAACACCTGCGCGGCTTCGCTCTTGGCGTGATTGACATCGAGAAGGTGGTCGAAAGCACTTATGAAAAGAGGCGGAGCCTTCGCAGTGCCGCAGGCATCGACATTTATTTGTATGATGACAATGCAGCAGAGGGGCAGCAGCTTCTTTACTTCCATAGTTCTCGGGCGCGGGCCGACACAAAAAGGACTGTTTTGACAAAGGCGGAAGTGGGGGTCGGGCCGCGCGTAACCAACTCGTTCTCCATTGGGGATAGGACATGGACCCTCGTCGCGAAGCCTGTGCGGCCGAATTTTGGCGTCGGCGTTTCATGGGGGACCTGGAGTGCCGCGTTGCCATCCGCTCTGCTCACCTTGGTGCTGGCGGCTTTTGTCTACTCGACAATCAGTCGTTCCTTACGTCTGGAAAACGAGGTCGCCGAGCGTAAGGAGATTGAAAGTTCACTCATGGAAAGTGAGGAACGATTCCGGAATATCATTAACAACTCGCCGGCGTTTATTTCGCTCAAAGATGCGCAAGGACGCTACAAGCTCGTAAACCAAGTGTACGCTGAACTATTTGGTTTTGAACAACAGGACATTGTGGGGAAAAGTATCTCTGAGCTCTTTGATAATAAGACTTCAGAAAATTCCACCAAACATGATCAGAAGGTCATTGAGACGAAAGGTGTCTTGATCGAGGAAAGGCCAATTATCTCAAATAAAGGAACCATTGACTTTCTTGTCACGAAATTCCCGATATTGGATCAAACGGGTGCCGTCAGGGAGATAGGCACCATTGGCGTCGACATCACCGAGCGCAAGAAGGCGGAGAAGGCGCTCACCAAATCTCAGACTTTCTTGATGGAGGCGCTCGAGTCGATATATGAGGGATTCGTGTTGTACGGTCCTGATGGGCGGTTAGTGGTTTGTAATTCTCGGTACAAGGATTTCTTCGGCTACAGCGACGAGGAAGCGACACCAGGCGTGCATACATTGGACTTGGGTCGCCTCGATATCGAACGCGGTACCGTCATCCTTGCTGAAGATGAAACCGAAGAATATATGAACCGTCGTGAAACCTCGGCGAGGGAACTAGCCAAAACGTTTGTCATCCGGTTGCGCGACGGCCGCACGCTGTTGACGCGCGATAACATCACCTCCAGCGGCAGCATCGTCAGCATCCAGACCGATATCACTTCGCTCAAGAATGCCGAGGAAGCACTCAAGGAAAGCGAGCAGCGTCTGTCCGAGGCGCAACGGATTGCCAGCCTCGGCAATTGGGACTGGAATATTGTTGGAAACGAGCTCTGGTGGTCCGATGAGATTTACCGCATCTTCGGCCTCGAACCGCAACAGTTCGGGGCCACTTACGAGGCTTTTCTCGACGCCATCCATCCTGAAGACCGGCAGGATGTTATCGACGCCGTCGATAGCGCACTTAATGAGCGCACACCCTACAACATAGGTCATCGCATCGTACTAGCCGATGGTACCGAAAAGGTTGTCCACGAATTTGGCGAGGTGACCTTCGATGCCGCTGACACGCCAATTCGCATGATAGGAACAGTGCAGGACATCACCGTCCGCAAGCAAGCTGAAGAAGCCGCATTGGAGGCCCAGGCTCGATTGGCCGGTATCCTAGATATTGCGCCTGAGGCGGTGATTGCCATCGGTGAGAATATGAACATCAGCCTTTTTAACCAAGGCGCGGAGCGTATCTTCGGCTATAGCGCCGAAGAAGTTTTGGGCAAGCCTTTGGATATGCTGATGCCGGAACGCTCCCGCAACGGTCACGCCAAACATGTAAGGACGTTCGATGCTTCTGATGACGACCACCACCTGATGAATGAACGCATGGAAATTGCTGGCCTCAGAAAAAGCGGCTCCGAGTTCCCGGCATCGGCATCCGTGTCAAAGTTAGTGGTTAACGGCCAAAAAATATTCACCGTCTTGTTGCAGGACATCACCCAACGCAAACGGGCAGAAGACGCCATCCTCTCTTCCAAGACGGAGGCCGAATATGCCAATTACGCCAAGAGCCAGTTCCTCGCCAACATGAGCCATGAACTGCGAACGCCTTTGAACTCGATCATCGGCTTCTCGCAGATCCTGATGGGACAGGGAATGGGTGAACTGGATTTTGCCAAATCCAGCGACTACGCAACCAACATCAACGATTCCGCCAACCACCTTCTGGCCGTGATCCAGGACATCCTCGATGTATCCAAGATTGAAGCCGGAAAACTCGACCTGGATAAAGAAGTCGTCGATTTTGAAAAGCTCATTCAGGATTGCATAACGATGGTGAAGGAACGAGCCGCCAATGAGGGCGTGAAGCTGTCATACAAGATAGCCGAATCCGTTCCCTCCATTAAAGCCGATGAAGTGCGGTTGAAACAAATCCTCCTCAACCTGTTGAGCAATGCGATCAAGTTTACGCCGGATGGGGGAAAGGTAGAGATTGCGCTGGAGGCGAGCGATGATGCGGTGATTCTAAGGGTCGATGATACTGGTATTGGGATTGAGAAAAATGACATCCCAAAAATCCTCCGACCCTTCGGTCAGGTTAAGGACATTATGAGGCGCAACCACGAAGGCACCGGCCTCGGGTTGTCGCTGGCAAAATCCTTGGTTGAGCTTCACGGTGGAAATTTGGCGATAGCGAGCGAGCTGGGCAAGGGAACCACGGTCATCGTACAATTGCCGAACGGCGCGCCGTAATTTGAACCTGTTTCCGTAATCTGCGGAATGTCTGCTTTCGCGGGCAAAGCGAACATAATTCAGGGTGTGGCTGAAGATCCGATAATAGCCATAAGCGGATATTAGACAGATGTATAATTTTTAAAGGCATCCCGAATTTTTCCAAGTTCCGGGCTTTCCTCGTCATAAGGCACGGGACTGCCGGCACCCCATACCGGGTTAGGCCAGACCGGGTCCGTTTCGAAGCGGGCGATCACATGCACATGCAACTGCGGCACAATATTTCCCAACGCCCCGACGTTGATCCTGTCAGGCGAATACGCCTCTACGAGCAAGCGCGACATATCCCTAATTTCCAACATCATGACTTGCAGGTCGCCGGTTCCCAAATCATGGAGACCCACAAGGCCTTTACCTCGGGGAATCAAGATGATCCATGGGAACCGGCTGTCGTTATTGATGCGGGCTTCGGATAGCGGCAAGGGGCCGAGGTCCAGCGTGCTCTCGGCCAGTTGAGGGTGGAGGCTAAATTTAATCATCGCACAATCCCCTATTGGCGCTTCCCAAGAGTAAAGTATAGCATCTTAACAGACGCGACCGGCGACAGCGTCACACTGCAGGGCGGGGATAACGAATTGTTTAGCGTCTCCGTAAGCGAGGCAACTGAAATTTCCGCTAATAGCCACAAGCGGACATATGGACGGATCCCCGGGGGATGCCAATTTCGCCAATATGTGCCGGAAAATCCCCGACCGTTTATTGAAGAAGCGAGCACGTATTGCAGGGGTGCACGCCTTCCCGGATCGTCAGCCTTTCGCGCATGAATCGAAACTTGTCGTCGTTATAAATCTCCAGCACCGATGATGTTTTGACATCGCCGATGGAATATTTGCCCGTGGCGTCCATGCAACAATGGGGAACGGTGCCATCACAGAAAATATTAATATCGAACCATGCATTGCATGGCAGTTCGTTCGGAAGGTTGCTTTGATCGCCGCCCAGGCTGCCGAGCCAATTCGTCCGGCTTTTGACCTGCGCCAGAAAATCTTCCCCTGCGGTAAATGTATCGAAAAGCCGGGCGCATTCATCTGCATAACGACCGTCGGCGGAAAGATCGGACGGGCTGGAAACCCGTGAGAGAAGAACCGGACTCGCAAAGAATTTCTCTTTGCGATTTTTCTCCATCAGGGTTTTCAGGTTCTTGACGGTTCTCGCGAAATCGATTTTCATCGCCGATTCATATTCTTCCTTGTTCGCCGCGTTGAAGGAAACATTAAACAACTGAATGTTTTTAATCTGAGCCAGGTCCTCAAAAAAATTCCGGTGCACGACGTTGAAGTTCGTGAAAATTGTGAGCGCCGCTTGTGGCAGACGTTCATTGATTTTCTTGAGCCGCGGAAAAATCTTGCGGTCCATGAACGGTTCATTGACCAGATTGGGAAAAATATTGATCGGAATAGTGGGCGGTATTTCCTCCAGATCTCTGATAATTTTTTCGAATAGGTCATCGTCCATCTCGGTGAACTTCCGGTCCAGGCTTTCGTGGGGGCAGAATGTGCAATCCGCATTGCATCGGCCAACGGTTTCAATGCCGATATTTCGGGGATAGTCCATATACACCGCTTGGTTATGGACGAAATCCATCAGGTACGGACTGGAACGAACCTCCTTCATCCTCTGATCGATCTGGTTGAGATGACGTTGTGCTGATTCGTGATCGGGAACAAGATCGAGAACCCGCCGAAAACAGTTGGCCGCGGCGTTAAGGCGATTTTCGCAAAGGTCGATGATTCCCCGGAGACACAAGCTGTCCGGATGGCCAGGGTTAACGGCGAGGACACCGTTCACGTACGTAAGCGCTTCGGAATATCGCTTTTCCTGAATGAGCCCAAGCGCCGCTTGGAGCGCCTGTTCAAATGTCATTCGTTGATCAGCCAATGTCCGTTCCTTTGAACCGCCTGACGCTTGGGAACCGTATATGGCTTATATTATAATTTTGAAACCATGACGAATTTTCAGGGGTGGGACAACAAGGTCCCAGTGGCCAAAACACACACACCTTCGTCTTTCAGCCTAGAAGTAAGCTTCTCCCGATTTTGGTGCGAGCAGGAGTCCGCCAATAGCCAGGAGCGGACGTGCGGCGCTCGGTTTTAACGGTTTACGTGCTATGACGTCAGGCGCTGTCCCAAAGCACGCAATAATGCCGCCCCATCGCCACGCCAGGCAGCGCCATGCATGCAGGCCAGGTTCTCCGGTTCAAAAGCGGCAAGTTTTTCGATTAGGGCCTCGCAATTGGCCGTATGTGAATAATAATCCAAGGCCGCCCGCGCCTGTTCACTCGTTTCCAGGATATCGCCGTCAGTGACCGCGGGATGCTCGGAGCCGAATTGGGTAAAAAGGTCACCGCAAAAAAGTGTGCGGGTCTCGCTTTCATACAGATGCCCGCATTCCCAGGCATGCGGCAGGTGCGGAGTCGCAACCCACGTAACTTTGTGCTGCCCGAGATTTATGGTTTCGCCGTCGGTCATCACACACGGAGGCCGGTCAGCCATGTCCCCGATTGAGACCATAGCCGCGATTTCACCGCATAATGGCTCGGCATTTGGGGCCGCTTCCAAAAAATTATTCAGTGCACCGCATTCATCGGCTTCGACATGGGAAAAAGCGACATAACGCAATTTTTCGACCGGCAGAACCGTAGCAATCGCCTGGGAAACGAGGGGAAACATCTGCCGAAGGCCGGTGTGATAAAGAAGGGGGGTTTCACCGGCAATCAAATATTGATTAAAAGTGAACCCAGGTGGCAAGTCATCGCTTGGAGGGATTGGTGTGCTAATGCGGTGAATACCATCAGCGATTTCGTCTATGGTCGTACCACTTTCCTCGTTGACAACGGGCATGGCTTTCCCTTCCCCCGGTTAAAAAATAAAAGCATTCCAACTTACATCTAAACCCCGATTAGAAGTCTGTTTTTTAAATTGCTCTTCGGCCTAATTGCAGTTTCTCCGTCGGCATCCTGGCGCAAGGGGGGGAATCAGTTTCCTATGGAATGTCCGCTTTGGCCGCTGAAGCGGCCCCTGCGGTCCGGGGGCAAAGCGGACCTTCACACGGCAGGGGTCGCAGGTTCATCGCAACTGCATGCCAAGCCCAGCGGCCAGAACGACCGTGGCGATTTTAGGGAGAACGGAAGGTTTTTCGCTCATTTTTTTCTTGGGTCCGGGGCTGGGGTTCGATACATAAGGGACTGAAATTGAATGTGGAATTCGGGCTCGTTCCGGGCCGGACGATGCTACAGGGCACCGAAGGGCGCCAAGTCAAAGATTGTTACCGATTCTTACGAAAAATGGTGTCACAAAATGCCTTCTTCAAACATTAAGGCCGTCCTGTTCGATCTCGACGGCACCCTGGTCGACAGCGCGCCGGACCTCCACGTCGCCGCCAACCGCATCATGGCCGAGGAAGGCCGCGGCCAGATCGACCTGCCCGCCGTCACCAACATGATCGGCGACGGGGTGCCAAAACTGGTGGAACGTGCCTTTGAGGCCACCGGCGGCATGCCCGACGCGACCACATATGACAACGCGGTGAAGCGCTTCCTCAATTTCTACGCGGACCACGCCGCCGACCTGACCCGCCCGTTCCCGGGCGGGGTCGAGGTGCTGGCGCGGCTGAAAGAGGCCGGATACGACCTCGCCGTCTGCACCAACAAGCCCTATGACGCGACCATGGAGATCCTGGGTGCGCTCGGCCTCGATATCCACCTCGACGTGGTCATCGGCGGCGACACCATTCCCGGCGTCAAAAAGCCGGACCCCCGCCACCTGCAGGCGGCGCTCGACAACCTGGGCGCGGGCCAAGGCGAGGCGGTGATGGTGGGTGACAACGCCAACGACGTGAACGCGGCGCGCGGCACGGGAATCCCGGTCATCGTGGCGCGCTTCGGCTATACCAAGGGGCCCGCGGAAAACCTGGGCGCCGACCTGATCATCGACCATTTCGACGACCTTCCGGCGGCCTTCGAGCAGCTTCCTTGACAGAACCGGCCGGGCCTCTTTACGTGGCCACCTTACCCGGGCGCGTAGCTCAGCGGGAGTAATGTCCGCTTTGAGGGGCAAAGGGGAAGCAAATCAGGGCGTAGCTAAATATCTCCTAATAGCCAGAAGCGGACATGGGCCATGCAAGAAATCCCAAGCCGAAGCCATCCCCTCCCTTGACGAAAGCTAATCGTTACGGCTGCGCATAGCCTTTTGGCATATATGCCGGGATGACGGTTTTTGATTCTTCGATAGATATCTGCTTCAATTAAATTCAGATGCACGCGTTAGCTGTCCGTAGTCTGGAAAACTTCTTATCACCCAGGCAAGGGATGCAATTAGGGGGGGCAATGAAAACGCTTAACTGTCGTATTTTTCTTATTCTTTTTTTGGTGTTATCGGCTTTTGGGTTGCATGAGGCTTCCGCTGCTGCGGATCCCGATGCGCCGGATATGACAACGGTCGATGCCGCGTTTACCCACGGCAACAAGAATTATTTCTTTTATAGCGAGTGGTATTACCGCTACGGCCACAGCAGCAAAACGCCCGATTCTGGATATCCTGCTAAAATCAAGGACTATTGGCATGGCATGCCGGAGAACTTCCACAAGGACATCGATGCCGTTTTTAAATGGACCGACGAGAAGGTTTATTTCTTTAAGGGCGATGAATACCTGCGCTACAACATGGTCAAGGACAAGGTCGATAAGGGGTACCCGAAGAAAATCAAGGGCAACTGGAATGGGCTTTGGGACCGGGATATCGACGCGGTCGTCGTCTGGCCCCGCAGCAAAAAGGTTTATTTCTTCAAGGGCGGTGATGTCAAACGCTACGACTACAAAAAAGACCAAACGGATTATACCAAGAAAATCCCCCAGTCCTGGAAAGGCGTGTGGGCGGACGGCGTCGATGCGGCGCTGAAGTGGGACGGCAAAAAGTCCTATCTGTTCAACCAGCAACAATATATCCGCTACAACAACAAGAAAGACCATGCGGAAACGGGATACCCGAAGGACATAGAGGCCGAATGGCGCTTTACCGAAAGGAAGGCCTACAAACCCATCGCCCGAAAGAAGGGGCCGAAGTGCGGCGGTGAGAACTATAAAGCCTGCGGCTTCGCAAAGGCTGAATATATCGACAGGGCCAGGGGTAGATGTCCGGGCGGGTCGTTCTGGGACCCGATCGACGGCGGGTCTTGTTACCGGTGTCCGTCCAACTACAACCGCACTCTCCTCTGGTCGGTGAAGTCCGACAAGGCCTGTCAGCGGGCCGCCAGAGAATCGCTGAGAAGGGCTTCGCGGAAAAAAAGCGCGACGTTCCCCTGGGACTGCAGCAAGGGCCAGTTCTGGGACGTCTATAAAGGCGGTGCCTGCTGGACCTGCCCCAAGGACTACAACCGCACGGCCTATCACGTCGCATCGAAAAAGGCCTGCGTCAAAAGTATCGGCAGCCAAATGGCGAGCGCCGCCTACAAGGGCGGCCTGCCGTGCCCGAAAGGCAGTTTTCTCGACATCGGCAAGGGCGAATGCTGGTCGTGTCCGAGCGGATACAACAGGACGGTCATCGCCGCCGTCAATGAGCCCAAGGCCTGCCTGGCCAAGAACCAATGCGCGTCCGGCAACGTTGCCGTCGGCAACCCGGTTTCCGGCTACACCTGCTACAAGAAGGGCGCGTGCGGCAAACGGGGCCAGCGCCCGTGCCTGATTGTTGAAAGGGTTCCGTCGTGCGACAAGGGCCTGGCCGAGGACTTTATCGCCAATAAATGCATCGACACGGCATTGGCGGCGTGCCTGACGGGGGTGCGCACGCTTCGCTACGCCATCAAGGCAGAAAAAGGGCTTTCAACGGTTGAAAAGGAAGCCATGAAGGTGGCGCAAAAAGGGCTGGATACGCTTAAAAAATCGGTGCCCGGGCTGAACAAAGCCCTGGAAACTGCCGAAAAAGAAACGAACAAGCTGACGCACAAGGCTAGGGAAATGGTCAACAAAAGTATCCATAAACTTCTTCCCGAAGCCCAGGCCGCCATGAAAAAGATCGGCAAAAGCCTTGAGAAGATCGACAAGTCCTTGAAGAGAAACAAGGGCAAAATGGAGGCATTGCTGACCAGCGACGCTTTCTGCACGATGACCGGTAATGATCGCGAGAGGAAAATAACCGCACTGCTTGGTTCCGGCCTGTCGGAAATTAAATCGGCCCAGGCCGATCCCGACATATGGACCAAATATGCCAAATCCCTGTTCATCAATGAAGCCCATGCCGCGGAATCCTCAATTTTTGATCCTGCCGGCTTGATGGTGGGGCTTTCCGTTGAGGGGCAGACCCAAGGCGGCGCTATCGGGCCTGTCTTTGCCTATGGATGGGATTTCTCTGGAAAAAGCCATAAGCTGTATACCGGGCTCAAGGTGACCAAAACAACGGACCCGACAACCAGGCTGAATGTGTCTCCGTTCTTGAAACTAATCCCCAAAAAACCCCGCATCTGGGATGAAACCTCGTTTATATCCTTTCAATGGGTGTACAACGAAAATGACGGTGATTTTGTAGGAAAGAAAAGAAGAGGAAAGTTCAAGGTCACCACCGGTATCAGCGCCATTGTTCATTGGAATGACCCTAGCCACCCAATTTCATTTGGGGGTATATCGCTCTTTCCCTTCCTTGCCGAGAAAACCAGTCCTAAAAAATTCAATAAGTGGGCTGGCCAGGAGGTCGATGACACGGTTACGGAACATGTGGATATATCCGTCAGCCACGTCTGGAAGGTGCACGGTTTTTAAATAAACACTGATAGGGATAGGAGCTTTGGCAAACGAACGGCTCCTTCGGGTTGCTTAAAGGCCGCTCCCCGAAACTACGATTCGCCGGGTTCCAGGGGAAGACGGCGTTTTTTCACGGGCCGTCTGAGATCTTTTTCAGACGGCTCCCGCGACGACCCTAGAAATACAAAAACTGCAGCGACCGTTTGATGTCGGTGGCCAGCGACTCCGGATTGTCCCAGTCTTCCAACGCCACGTCGCCGGCGCGGAACTCCTTGAACAGCTTGCGGTCCTTCAGGTGCTCGAACACCGCGTCCAGGTGCGACGCCGGTTTAAACCAGCCGGGCCGTTGCTTGAGTTCGCCCAGGCTCGACTGGTCGGCCCTGGCGTCGGCGGGCGCGTCCCGCGACACCTTGGGCGTGCCGTCGCGGTGGACGAAGCTGGGGTTGCGCGGCGTCAGCAGGATAAGGACGGATTTCTTGAATTCCAGCGTATCCTCGTGGCCGAACAGGTACTGTACACCGGGGATGTCCTTGAGGAACGGCACGCCGTCCTTGAGGAACTCGTCCTCGCGCTCGGAAAGCCCCGACAGCACCATCGTCTCGCCGAACTTGAGCGCCACGTTGGCGTTGAGGGTTGTCTTCGAGATCTGGGCAAAGTTGGCAAAGCCGACATTGGACGAGCGCGATTCCAGGAACGCGCGGGCCGCATCGACGGAAAGCTCGACCGTATCGTCGTCAATGAAGCGCGGCGTCACCCTGAGCCGCAGTCCCACCGGCACCTCGGTGACGGAACCTTCGCTGCCGGCTGCGCCATCGAGCGCAACATGGAACGAGGCGCCGGAGAAGAATTCCGACGCCTTACCGTCCAGCGCCACCAGGGTCGGGCGCGCCAGCACTTCGTTGCGGTCGTCGTTGTCGTTGAAAATATTGAGGTTATAGGTGATGCCGGAGGTCGGGAACGACAGCTTGAGGTTGTTGTCGTTCTGACGACTTGTAGTTTTGGTGCCGGCGTCCAGATCGTGACTGCGGGCGCGCTTGAAATCGAAAAAATCGCCGGTCATCGATATCTGCAATCCGCTTAGCAGGTTGATCCCCTTGTCGGTGGCGCGGCGTTCCTCGGAACGGATGATGGTGACGTCGACAAGCGCCATGCGGGGGATCACCGGTTTGCTCGTCTGCTTGTCCGGGTCCTCCTGGTCGCCGTCACGATTTTCTCCGCTGCCCCCCTCCCCGGCTTCGGGCGGGTCCAGGCCCTGCTTTGTCTGGCTTTCCGTGAACTGGGCCTGACGCATCCCCGGCCGGCGTTGATAGAGCCGTTTCCAGTCCCGGATGCGGCTCTGAAGCCGGGCGGCCTGGTAAGGCTTGGCCGAAGCCGCCGACAGATAGCGGTCGCGGAAGCCATCGGCCTCGACGAAGTCGCCCCTGGCAGCCGCAACCATCGCCGCCGTCCTGAGCGCACCGGGATCGCTGGGGGTCCTTAATATGGCCTTGGTCACCGCCGCCACCGCCGTTTTCAGGTCCTGGGCGAAATAGGACGACACCGCCAGCCCCTGCCCGGCACCAGCGTCCCCGGGGTCGATCAGCAGCGCGTAGGCAAAGGCGTTCTGGGCCTCGCGAAACCGTTGCTGGCGGAATTTCAGGTGTCCGATCTGGCGCGCTGCCGGCGCGTCGCCGGGGTCGAACTGCAACGCCAGGCGGTAGCCGACCTCGGCCATCTCGTACTGGCCGGCGTCGCCCCGCTCGGCGCGCAGGTGATAGACCAGCCCATTGAGAAAATGCAGCCGGGCGTTTTGGGGATCGAACTTCAAGGCCCGGTTGAAGCCGGCGCCGGCGTCTTTGAGGCGGCCTTCCTCAAGCGCTTTGACTGCGGCGCGTATATAAGGGTCGCCCAGCCGCTTTTCCGGGACGCCGGCCAGCATTGACGTCAGCCCCGCGTCCGCCAGGCCAAGCCCTGAGCCGGGTTTGGCGCCCGGCGTGGCGCAGGCGGTAACCAGCAACGCCAGCCCCGCCACCGCCGCCGGCCATTTACGCAGCCAAAACGGCGGCGTAATATTGTAAATTTCCACCATATTTTGCGACTAGCGCCCCCTCATTACCCAGATATAGTAACAGAGGGGGAATATGGCTCCAAGTGCTGAGTGCCCACACACAAAAGTTAAGGCCGGCCCCCTTTTGGGGGCTGGCCCTTGGTTGAATCTAAGAAACACGCGTTCACCCTAATCTTATAATCCAGCCAATGTCCGCTTTGGGTCACAAGCAGACCTTTGACACCGTCGCCAAATATGTCCGCTTTCGGGGGCAAAGCGGACATAATTCAAGGTGCAGCAAAGTGTCCGCTAATAGCCAGGAGCGGACATTCACATTCTCGTTAGCCATTACAGAATCACCGAGGCACAATAGACTGACATACGTAACAAGCGCCAAGCACGCGGGATTGACCTGATATGGACAGATTGACCTCCCTGGCCTCGACCCTCGGTGAACGCCTCAAGACCCGGGCAGATACGGTTGCCGTCGCGGAATCGTCGGCCGGTGGTTTGATCTCAGCGGCCCTGCTGGCTGTGCCCGGGGCATCAGCGTACTTCCTTGGCGGCGGCGTCATTTACACCCATTCCGCGCGGCTCGGTCTGCTCGGCTTGCCCAAGGAGGCCATCACCATGCGCGCGGCGACGGAGGAATATGCCTTGATCGTGGCGCGGGCCATACGGGAGCGGCTGGGGTCCACCTGGGGGTTCAGCGAGACCGGCGCCAGCGGGCCGACGGGAAACCGCTACGGTGACGCGCCCGGACACTCGTGCTTTGCCATGGTCGGTCCTCTGGAGCGATCGATGACCCTGGAAACAGGTTTATCGGACAGGGAAGAGAATATGTGGCGCTTCACCGGGGAATCCTTGTCGTTCATGGAGAGTGTTCTCAGTGAAGCGGGTTAGCCACTGAAAAACGCCCGGGACCCGGAGACGGCAGCGCCGCGCGTTCGCCAACGAAGAACCCTCAGGTGGCAATTTCAGGCGTAGATGTCGACGAGGCTGCCGCGGGGCAGGTTGGACTCGGAAACGCTGTTCAGGCTATCGCGGGCTTCAATATCGGCAGGGGTCAGCACCGTGCTCGTAAGCTCGCGGGGCGGTAACGGCGGGAGCGGCCCAGATTCGTTTTCGAGCGCCCGGGCGCGCAGGGTTTCCTCGGTGATGTCGGCTTGAAGTAACGCGTACTGCCGGTCGGAGTCCTGGATGTTCTGGGACTTGCGCTGGGCGGCATAAAGCGCCTGGTCCGCCAGTTGGGCTCGCCGCGCGTCGTCAACCGTTTGCCTCCGGCGTTGGATAGCCTGTGCCAGCTTTTCGTTCGCCAGTTCCTGCTTCTTAGCCGACCGAACCTGCCGGGTGGTCTGGACCGGGGCGGCCCGTTCCTCCCGCTGGGGCAGGTTCCTCTGGTTGATCTGCGCCTGGATGGCGCGACCAACGCCAATGGAAGCAATTTCAGCCACGGCACATCTTCCCCGAAAGCCTTCAAATCCACAGTAATCATACTCAAATTACGCCGCCGTTGAAATGATTATTCCCCTGCAACCCTACCTCAGGGAAATCCCCCTCCGGGTCATAAGCAGACATAACCGCCAAGGCTAAAAAGGTCTGCTTTCGGGGCTAAAGCGGACGTGAACCACGGCTCAGCATACTGTCCGCTAATAGCCATAAGCGGACATAGAGGGCCGCTCTGTTTATTTTAAATCTGGCGGGCAGTATCATGGGCTGGCGCCGATTAAGCATTTGTGGGAAAGCGCCATGCATAAAGTTTTGTATTTATTTTTTGCGCTTACAGGGGGCATTTTGCCTTTCTCTTTCATCGCTGGTGCGGCGGCTTCGGAAGCGGAACTCTGGAATAAACTTGCCGATGGGGGCCTCGTCGTTTTGATGCGGCACACTTCAACTGTCACCGGAGGGGACGTTGGCGGCTCTCTGATTCGCGATCCTTCATGCGCAAGAGAAAGAAATCTTTCTTCGAAAGGAATAGATGAAGCCATTCAGATTGGAAAAATGTTCGCGTCAAAGGGGAT
Organism: Alphaproteobacteria bacterium; assembly: GCA_014382345.1. Lineage (GTDB taxonomy): Bacteria > Pseudomonadota > Alphaproteobacteria > Rhodospirillales > Casp-alpha2 > Casp-alpha2. Next base: position 22,741 of record JACNJX010000108.1, on the reverse strand, counting down.
TCCGGTCAAGAACGTGCTGGCAAGCCCTTATTGCCGAACAGTCGATACAGCGAAATTTGCTTTCGGCAGGGTAAATCCAACTGGGTTCCTGTCCTTGATAGAGACAATGCCGCATAACCAGGCGGAGGCCGCGACCAAACAGCTAAATCAACGAATCGGTTCGTACTCCGGAAGCGAAAACCTTGTCATGGTCACGCATGCACCGAATATAAATGCGGTAGCGTTCGACCCTGTTGAGAAAGGGGCGTTCCTGATTCTCAAGCCAATGGGAAATGGCGACTTTGAAGAATTAGGAAAGATGAACCTTTTCAAGTAAACCGGAGACCCTCTTATCGGGGATAGCCTGGAAGCAGACGGGCCGCGATCCTTCCCGGATATCTGCTTTGCCCCCCTTTATTTCCCCTGCCCCTGCAGCGGATAGTCCCGGAGCACCGAATACTGCGCGCCGGTGTGGCTGAGGTGGCTTTCGAACAGGGTGACGGTTTCGACCAGGACCGCCGGCGCGGTGAACCCGGCGTGGCTTTCCAGGTAAGCGGCTACGGCCTCGGCGGAGCCGTTCTTCATCCGGGCCAGGGTAATGTGCGGGGTGAATTTCCGGTGTTCGGGCTCGCGCCCGGTTCGCACCAACGCCGATTCGATGCGGTCGCGCAGCGCGGAAAGGGCTTCATTTTTTTCTATCCCGGCCCAGACGGAATGCACCCGGCCGCGCCGGTCAAACGTGCCGAGGCCAGAAAGCGTCACCTCGAACGGCGCACCGGTCACCGATTGCAGGGCGAGATCGATATCGTGCTCGTCCCCGCCGGTGACGTCGCCGATGAAGCGCAGCGACATGTGCAAATTGTCTTCGTCGATCCAGCGCGCGCCGGGCAGGCCGCCCTTCAGGTGGGCGAGCCCGGTGCGAAGGTCTGAGGGCAGCGAGAGGCCGACGAAAAGCCGCATGGCCTTTAATCCTTTAAGGCCCCGGGTTGGGGTTGTCGGCGTGGATGGCCTCGATCCTCTCCAGCACGTCCTCGGGAAGCGTCATGTCCTCGGTCTCCAGATTGGACTTCAACTGTTCCTCCGTCGTCGCCCCGATGATGGTCGAGGTCAGGAACGGCCTGGAATGAACGAAGGCCAAGGCCATTTGCGACGGTTCCAGCCCGTGCACGCGCGCCAGCGCGACGTAGGCTTCCACCGCCTTGACCCCGTTCGGCTTGAAGTAGCGCTTGAACTGGGGAAACAGCTTGTGGCGGCTGCCTTCGGGCAGTTGCCCGTCGAGGTATTTTCCCGTCAACGCGCCGAAGGCCAGCGGCGAATACGCCAGCAGGCCGACGTCTTCGCGCATCGCGGGTTCCGCCAGGCCGATGTCGAACTGGCGGCAGATCAGGTTATAGGGGTTCTGGATGCTGGCGAGACGGGGCAGGCCGGTGCGTTCGGCGATTTCGAGAAATTTCATCACCCCCCAGGCGGTTTCGTTGGAAACCCCGATGGCGCGAACCTTGCCCGCCTTGACCTGTTCGCCCAAGGCGTCGATCTGTTCCTCCATCGGCGTGAAATCCTGTATCCCGGCGTGGACGTAATCCAGTTTGCCGAAGTAGTTGGCCTTCCGTTCCGGCCAGTGGGTCTGGTAGAGGTCGATGACGTCCGTCTTGAGCCGCTTCAGGCTCAAATCCACGGCGGCCGTAACCTGCTCGCGGCTGAAATCAAGCTTGCCGTTGCGGATATGGGAACGCTCATTGCTGGGGCCGGTGATCTTGGTCGCGATGACAACCTTGTCCCGGTTGCCGCGCGCCTGCATCCAGGTACCGATGATTTCCTCCGACCGCCCTTGTGTTTCGGGGCGGCCCGGAAAGGAATAGGCCTCCGCCGTGTCGATGAAGTTGACGCCATGGTCCAGCGCCATATCCAGTTGCCGGTGCGCGTCTTCTTCCGTGTTCTGCTGGCCGAAGGTCATGGTGCCGAGACAGATGCGGCTGACCGTGATGCCGGTGCGACCGAGTGGGTTCATTTTCATTTGTTCGAGAAATCCTTCTAGAGGAAAAGCGCCAGCACCCCGGTGTAGCCGTAGATCCGGTTGTTGGAAACCTCGCCATTGCCGTAAAATCCGATCAACGGAACATCGCCGAGATGCTCCCGGATGATGGCCATTTCCTTGCCTTCTTCCCCGAACAGGTTTGGCCCGCGCGCGATGCAGGAAAAATAAATTCCGCCACGGGGCGGCCCCGGCAGGCGGTTTTTCAGGTTGTCCAGCATGGTAATGAGGTCTTGTTCGGCGCTTTTCGGGTCGCGGCGCACGAACAACACCCGGTCGCCGGCCTGGATATCCTCGCCGACGGCAAGCCAACCGCGCTCGGGGTCGATACCGACCAGGTTGCGGACCACATAATCGCCGGTGTCGGAGCCTTCGATGGGAAAGGCGGCGTGAATGTAGCCCGCCGCGCGCTTGAGATCGCGCGACAACAGTTCGCCGACATCTTCCTTGAAGACCTCCAGCGCCTCTTTGCCGTCGAGTCCGATGATGACATTGTCCACACAGTCCGACACCACATGGCTCGGCCCGACCGGCAGACAGCCCTGGGTCAGGCCGGTGGCGACCTCGACGCCGGGCGCAAACAGGACGCCGGACACGCCGCCGCCGGTGATGTCGCTCGCGATCTGGGGCTGGGCGCTGCGCGATGCCGTCATGCCGCCGACCAGAAAGCCGGACGTCACGATCCCCAAACCCTCGATCAGACCGGGCGTGCGCTGGTTGTTGGGGTCGCCGTGGATAATGCCGAAAGGCGGCGAAACGGCCTCGATCCAGGAGCGGGCCTCGGGCGTGAATTCCTCGATCTCATCGAGAAGCGCCGGGAAGACATGATAGCTGTTCTCCGGCAGGCGGATCGCCATGGCCACCGCCGCCGGGCGGTCGAAGAATTCCTGACCCGTGGCGCAGATGCCGATGCCGACGGTCCCGACCCAGTCGTCGATGCCCGTTGTCTGGCGCAGATAGGTGAGGATTGAGCCGACATCATCGGAGATCACGTCGGTGACGTATAAAAACCCCAGCAGGGATTCACCGTCCTCAAAAGCGAGGTCCTCGCCGCTGAGCAGCCCGTCCACCAGGTTTCTGGCGATCCCCGCCCAGTCGGCGGCATCGGAATAGGCATATTTAAACGCTGTCATTTCCTGGGTCCCTTGTCCGTAACCTGTTTACCCCGCAGCGCCGCCGCCATCAACGGCGATATCAACCGGTTCCCGCCACAATAGTGTTTCCCGTAGGCGTTTTGGGGCTTCGATAAGCCTTTTTTTCGCCATTTTCCTGGTCGATAGTCCTCTTGATCGGCGGGGGTTTTGTGCCATATATAGCGACAAGAACCGCTTATGTCGGGTCCCGTGGACCCGCGCACTTAACTTTAGGAGATAGAGATGGCTTTCGGACCTGAAGAGAAATTTTCCCTTCGCACCGCTCAGATGAGCGGCGCTCAGGCCCACGCGGCTGATATCGACGTCGGCCTCAGGGAGTATATGCTCCGCATTTACAATTACATGGCTTCAGGCCTGGCGCTGACCGGCATCATCGCTTATGCCTCGGCCAACACGCCGGCGATCCTGAACATGCTGTATGTGATCGGACCGAACGGCGTCGCCCAGCCGACCATGCTGGCGTGGATCGCCATGCTGTCGCCGCTGGGATTCATTCTGGCGCTCACCTTCGGCATCAACAAGATGAAGGCCTCCACGGCGCAGGCCGTGTTCTGGGCCTTCGCCGCTGTCATGGGACTGTCGCTGTCGCACATCTTCCTGACCTTTACCGGGGCTTCCATCGCGCGCGTGTTCTTCATCACGTCGGGCACCTTCGCCGCCATGAGCCTGTACGGCTACACCACCAAAAAAGACCTGACCGGGATGGGCTCGTTCCTGTTCATGGGACTGATCGGCATCATCATCGCCAGTATTGTCAACATGTTCCTGCAAAGCACGGCCATGCATTTCGTTATTTCCGTGCTTGGCGTGCTGATCTTCGTCGGCCTGACCGCCTATGACACACAGAAGATCAAAAACATGTACTCGGAAGTCGATGGTTCGGAGACGGCCTCGAAGAAAGCCATCATGGGCGCGCTGACGCTGTATCTGGACTTCATCAACCTGTTCCTGATGCTGCTCCGCCTATTCGGCGACCGCCGCTAGAACCCGGCATTCCAAACCAAAGTTCCGCCGCCCGGAAGGCTCCCCTTCCGGGCGGTTCTTTTATGCAGGCCTCTTTTTTCGCCCCCCTTTATTTACGGGGGGGCGTGGGCTAAAACTCAAACCCCGATTTTAGGGAGGAAACGAGGAAACGTATGAGCAAGCCTAAAGTTATTGTCAGCCGGCGTTGGCCGGAAGAGGTCGAACGTCACATGCAGGACGTGTTCGACGTGCAACTGAACGAAACCGACGCGCCGATGACCGCGGACGAAATGAAGGCGGCGCTGCAATCGTGCGACGCGTTCTGCCCGACGGTGACCGACGCGGTCAACGCCGATGTTCTGGGCGTCGACAGCCCGACGGCCAGGATCATCGGGTCGAACGGCGTCGGCTTCAACCACATTGACCTGGATGCCGCCAAGGCCGCCGGTTTCACGGTGACCAACACGCCGGAAGTGCTGACCGACTGTACCGCCGACATCGCCATGAACCTGCTGTTGACCGTGGCCCGGCGCACCGGTGAAGGCGAACGCCATGTCAGGGCCGGCGAATGGAGCGGCTGGCGGCCGACCCACATGATGGGCACCAAGGTCACCGGCAAGACCATCGGCATGATCGGCTTCGGGCGCATCGCGCGCGCCATGGCGCAGCGCTGCCACCACGGGTTCGGCATGAAGGTGCTGTTCCACGACCCGTATCCGCCGTCACCCGAGGACGCCGCCAAGCTCGGCGCGACCGCGTGCGACAGCATCGACGATGTGCTGAGCCAGTCGGATTTCGTCTCCATCCACTGCCCCGGCGGCAAGGAGACCTATCACCTGATGAATTCGGAACGGCTGGCGAAGATGAAACCGACGGCGTTCCTGATCAATTCGGCGCGTGGGGACGTGATCGAACAGGCCGCCCTGATCGAGGCCTTGAACACCGGCACCATCGCCGGCGCCGGCCTGGATGTGTTCGAAGGCGAACCGGCCGTGCCGGACGCGCTAAAGACGATGGAGAACGTCGTCCTGCTGCCGCACCTTGGCAGCGCCACGGTGGAAACCCGCGTCGCCATGGGCATGCGGGTGGTCGACAACCTGACCGCGTTCTTCAACGGCGAGACGCCTGGAGACAAACTGGTCTAAAGCAAATCCCGAGCGGAAAATCCTCATCCGCGACGACGCATTTGCGCATTAAAAAGCAAATCCCGAGCGGATGGCTACATCCGCGGCTACGCATTTGCGTTAAAAAATAAATAAGCCCCGTTCCTCACATGCAGGAGCGGGGCTTTTTTTATATGCAGCGCCTGCGGCTTCTAGATACAACGCCCGCCGTCGACTTCCATCGCGACCCCGGTGATGAAGTCGGCTTCGTTGGAAGCCAGGTAAAGCGACGCGTTGGCGATATCGCGGGGCGTGCTCATGCGGCCCAGGGGAATGGTGGCGACGAATTTTTCCCGAAGCTCCGGCGTGTCGCCGCCCATGAAGGCTTCGGTCAGGCCGGTCTCGCCAATCACCGGATTGACGGCGTTGACGCGAATCTTTTCCGGCGCCAGTTCGGCGGCCATTGACTGGGTCAGCGTTACCACCGCACCCTTGGAGCCGTTGTACCAGGTCAGCCCCGGGCGCGGGCTGACGGCGGCGGTCGACGCGATGTTGACGATGTTGCCGTCGGCGCTTTTGCGCAGCAGCGGAATGCCGTGAACGGCGGTGAGATAGATACTTTTGACGTTGACCGCGTAGATACGCTCGAACTCGTCTTCCGTGACCTCGAGCATCGGCCCCCGGCGTTGGGCGATGCCGGCGTTGTTGACCAGGATATCCATGCCGCCGAAGGCGCTTTCGGCCTCGTCCATCATCGCCTTGACCTGGGATGTGTCCGAAACGTCGACGCGGAAGGCCTGCGCCCGGCCGCCATCGTCGGAAATCGCCTGTGCAACGCGGGCGGCGGAGTCCTCGTTGATGTCGGCAACCAGCACGCTTGCGCCTTCTTCGGCGAAACGCACCGCGATGCCTTCGCCGAAGCCCGACCCCGCGCCGGTGACGACGGCGGTTTTATCCTTTAGGCGCATGGCTTGGTCTTCCTCCCTCTGTTTTTTTCACTTTATCACGAATCCCGGCGCAGGATATCCATGGCGCTGTTGAGCTGGCTCATGCGTTCATGGCTGCCGTAACCGCTGTCGGGATGGTGAATCGCCGCCAGCATGCGGAAGCGGGCCCTGAGAACGCCGAGGTCCGGCCTGGTGCTCGGTGCAAAGCCCAGCACGAACATGGCCTCCGCCCGCGTGTGGACACCGTCGGCCAAAGGCTCGAAGGACAGTACCGAGACCATGGCGCCGAGGCGGGCGACTTCTTCATCGTCGGCGGCAAACCGGGACTCCTCGCGGCGGTCCTCCATGTCCGGGGACCACCCCCCGGCACCGGCGCTTGCATGTTCCAGCCCGTCGAGGCGCAGGCCGATGTCGTTTTTTTCGATGGCCTGCGCCAGGCCCAAGGCCCGGCGCAGGGACGGAATATCGTATCCGGCCGCCAGACGGGCCTGCAGGCGGGGTTTGCGGTGCCACGGGCGGCCTTTGGAGCGCCCGGACTTGACCAAGACCACGTCGCGGTCGCCTTTCGCCGGTTCTCCGGGGTCCGGATAGGCTAAAAGCAACGCTGGCGGAACGATCAGAACCACGGAACGCACGAGATCGCCGACGTTGGCCTTTTTTCTCCCCGCCAGCGCCAAAACATCGTCGCGAAAACGGCTGGAACAGGGTATTGTGTATGATTGTTTCGCGTTTGCCGTCGCCAAGGGCCACTCCCGATAAAAGAATCCCCAGTCGAAACATTAAGGTTTTGTCAATAATTACCAAGGGTTAGTAGATGCTGTTTTTGCCCCATACTATATCTGCTGCGCAATGATTCCAGGCCATAAGACCTGAAAAACAACTTCTATCGTAGTTGTTTTTGCCGATCAAGGGGAAAATCGATGCGGAAAGCACGTCCGGCAAAGCCGCCGAAGGTCAAAAAACCCGCGGAATTCCAAGGAATTCCCAGCCTCCTGGACGGCGGGGAAATTCCCCGCTGCAAACCCCGCTTAGGCCCCCGGATAGCCGATGGAAAAAGGACATCCGTCCCGAAACCCATCAGAAAGGCACCTGAAAAAACCGGGGAACATATTATTCAATCCATTCATTTCCGCTCCGGCCCTCTATCTGCCTCCTATCTGCCCCCTATCTGCTTGGCGTAAAAATGAGCTCCCCGCCGATCCGGCCACCGGGGTTCATTCGGAAAAATTATTCGCTTCGCATTCAAAGACGGCGTTTTTCAGCCGGCCGTCCTTCCGGTTCCGCAAGAAAGGCCCTTCCCGTCCTTAAGGGGCGTTTTGTCCGGGCCCACCGGCGGATCAGGCCAACGGCCCACACAAATGCGGCAAGCCCATACGCAACACCGTTGATTCCGCAATCAGAACGAATTCAATTCGCCGCCTTACCGCCGCCGCAACCGTCCCGGCGACCCCCCGGCCAACAGACGGCCGTGGGCTAGGAAGATGTTGATGTTTCAAGGGGCTAATGGTATCTGACGGGTATCGGAAAATTTATTTCACTCAAACGAGCCTTTCCCCTGTTTAACCCTCACTGGACGCGGTCATGAGCGGAAATACCCCCGACCCGGAAACACTGGCCAGGGTTTATCGCTCCCTGCGGTTGATCCGGCGCACGGAAGAGGAAATCGCCCGCCTCTATCCCTCCGACAAGATCAAAAGTCCGGTGCACCTGTCGATCGGTCAGGAATCGGTGTCCGTCGGTGTCTGCGACGCACTGAACGACGACGACATGATGTCGGCCACCTACCGCGGCCACGCGGCCTATCTGGCCAAGGGCGGCGACCTGAACCAGATGATGGCGGAACTGTACGGCAAGGGCACCGGCGGCGCCGGCGGCAAGGCCGGGTCCATGCATCTGGTCGATATGAAGGCCGGCGTGCTCGGCATGTCGGCGGTCGTCGGCACCACCATCCCCATCGCCGCCGGTTACGCCTTCGCCATGAAACGGGAAGGCCGTCCCAGTGGCGAGGGTCGCATCACGGCGGGCTTTTTCGGCGACGGCGCGACCGAGGAAGGCGTATTTTCCGAAACCCTGAATTTTGCCGCCTTGCACAAGCTGCCGATCCTGTTCGTCTGTGAGAACAACGGCTTCGCCATTCATTCGCCGCTGTCCAACCGCTGGGCGACGGAAGCCTTGTGCGAACGGGTCCGCACCTACGGCATTCCGACCCATGAGATCGACGACGCAGACGTCTTCACCATCCGCCGCACCGCCGTGGATGCCATTCAAGCCATTCGCGCCGGCGAAGGTCCCCAGTTCATGGAATGCAAGACCTACCGCTGGCGTGAACACGTCGGCCCCGGCGAGGATTACGACGACGACTACCGGACCCGCGACGAACTGGCCCCGTGGCAAGAGAACGACGCCATGGCCACCACCGGCGAAATGCTCGACGCCGCCGAACGGGATGCCATCGACAAAGACGTCGAGCAACGGATCGCCGAAGCGATAGCGTTCGCCGAACAAAGCCCGTGGCCCGAACCGGAGGAGCTGTTCAGCCATGTCTACGCCGACTGATCCTTCAAGCCAGCGAAGCCTGAGCTACGTCGGCGCGCTCAATGAGGCCGTCGAACAGGAAATGGACCTCGACCCCGGCGTCTTCGTCATCGGCCTCAACGTCGACGATCACAAAGGCATCCAGGGCACGACCCAGGGCCTGTTCGATAAATTCGGCCCGGACCGCGTCATGGACACACCGCTGTCCGAAGACGCCGTGACCGGCATTTCCATCGGCGCCGCCATGGCCGGGATGCGGCCCATTCATGTTCACATCCGCATGGATTTCCTTCTTCTCTGCATGAACCAGCTCATCAACATGGCGGCCAAGGCGCACTATATGTACGGCGGCCAGACGAAGGTGCCATTGGTGGTGCGCTCTATCATCGGCAAGTCGTGGGGCCAGGGGGCGCAGCACAGCCAGGGCCTGCACTCCATGTTCATGCACGTGCCGGGGCTGAAGGTGGTCGCGCCGACCAATGCCTATGACGCCAAGGGCTGCCTGACAGCCGCCATCCGCGACAACAACCCGGTCATCTTCGTCGAACACCGCCTGCTTTACAGCACCGAAGCGCCGGTGCCCGAAGCCCCCTATACCGTGGAATTCGGCAAGGCCCGCGTTGTCGGGCAAGGCACGGACATCACCCTGGTCGGCATTTCCTACATGCTGGTGGAATGTCTGCGCGCGCGGGAACTTCTGGCCGAGGTCGGCATCTCGGCCGAGGTCATCGATCCGGTATCGCTGATGCCGCTGGACGTCGACACCATCGCGGCGTCGGCGGGGCGCACGGGAAACCTGCTGGTCGTCGACAACGCCTGGACCGTGGCGGGGGCGGGATCCGAGATCGTCGCCGCCGTCTGCGAACGCGCCACCGGAAACGCTCCCGTGGTCGGGCGCATGGGCTATGCGCCGACCACATGCCCGACGACGCCGGTGCTGGAAAAAGACTTCTACCCCAACGCCACCACCATCGCGGCCCGCGCGTTTGCCATGGTGCGGCCCGGCGACAAACCGTGGTCGCCCGACGCCGAACCGACCCTGCCGCACGAAGCGGCGTTCAAGGGACCGTTTTAATGTTCTGGGAACTTGCCGCCGATACATGGGGGCAGGAGGAACGCGCCGCCATTCAGCGCGTCATGGACAGCGGGCGCTACACCATAGGACCCGAGGTCGAGGCCTTCGAGAGGGCGTTCGCCGCGTATCACGGCTGCAAGCACGCGGTGATGGTCAATTCCGGATCGTCCGCCAACCTGATCGCCGTCGCCAGCCTGTTCCACACCCGCGAACGCCCGCTGCAACGCGGCGACGAGGTGATCGTGCCGGCCATTTCCTGGGCCACCACGTACCATCCGCTGCAGCAATACGGCCTGAAACTCCGGTTTGTCGATGTCGAACTGGAGACCCTCAACATGGACACGTCGAAGCTGGCCGACGCGTTGACGCCGAACACCAAAGCCATCGTCGCCGTCAGCATCCTCGGCAACCCGGCGGCGCTGGACGTGATTCGGGCGTTTGCCGATGAACACTCCTTAAGAATGATCGAGGACAACTGCGAGTCGCTGGACGCCGAACTGAACGGCAAAAAAACCGGCACCTTCGGCGACGTCAACACCTTCAGCTTTTTCTTCTCGCACCATATTTCCACCGGCGAAGGCGGCATGGTGATGACCGACGACGCCGAAATCGACGGGCTTTGCCGCGCCGTCCGGGCGCACGGCTGGGTCCGCGACGTGCCCATGGAAGCCGGCCTGTTCCCGCCGGGCGACGATGCCTTCGCCGAAGCCTACCGGTTTGTCATTCCCGGCTATAACGTGCGGCCGCAGGAAATCAACGCCGCCGCCGGGCTGGCGCAGTTGGAAAAACTTCCCGGTTTTACCGCCCGGCGCCGCGCCAACCTGAAGCTCTTTCAGGACGCCTTCAGCGGCGACGAACGCTTCCTCATCCAGCGCGAAAACGGGCAAAGCTCGTCGTTCTGTTTTCCCATCATCGTCCGGCCCGGCTGCGGGCTGGAGCGCGCCGACATATTCGGACCCTTGAAGGACGCCGACATCGGCTTTCGCATGATCACCGGCGGCTGCTTCCCGCGCCACGACGCCATCAAATATTTCGACTATGATATCGTCGGCGACCTGAACAATGCCGACACCGCCCACGACCGGGGCTTCTTCGTCGGCAACCACCCCTATGACCTTAGCGCACAGATCGCGAAACTGCGCGAAATCCTGAGCGCCCTTTGAACCAGAGAACGAAAGACTTTAATACCCATGTCTGAAGGCAAAAAAATTCTCATCACCGGCGGGGCCGGGTATCTCGGATCGGTGATGACGCCGATGTTCCTGCACGCCGGCCATTCCGTCACCGTGCTGGATAATTTCATGTTCCGCCAGGCCGGACTGGCGGCGGTCTGCCACCACCCCCGCTTCGACGTGGTCAATGCGGACGCGCGCAACAAGGACATCGTCAAGGGCCTGGTCAAAGACGCCGATATCGTCATTCCCTTAGCCGCCCTGGTCGGCGCGCCGTTGTGCGACAAGGACCCCCTGGCCGCCACCAGCACCAATCTGGACGCGGTTCTGATGCTGCTCGACCTGCTGAGTCCGGACCAGTGGGTGCTGCTGCCGAACACCAATTCGGGCTACGGCATCGGCGAAGGCGACGCCATGTGCACCGAGGAATCGCCGCTGAACCCTGTGTCCCTGTATGGCCGCGACAAGGTCGCCGCCGAGGCCGCCGCCATGGAACGGGAAAATTCCGTCAGCTTCCGCCTCGCCACCGTATTCGGCATGTCGCCGCGCCCGCGCATCGATCTTCTGGTCAACGACTTCGTCCACCGCGCCGTCACCGACCGCACCGTGGTGCTGTTCGAAAGTCACTTCAAGCGCAACTACATCCACATTCGCGACGTCGCGCGCGCCTTCCTGCATGCGTTCAAGAACTTCGACGCCATGAAGGGCCAGTCCTATAACGTCGGCCTGTCGGACGCCAACCTGTCGAAGAAGGAGCTGTGCGAGACCATTCAAAAGCACATCCCCAATTTCATTTTCCTGGAAGCGCCGATCGGCGAAGACCCGGACAAGCGCGATTACATCGTGTCGAACGAAAAAATCGAAGCCACCGGCTATGCCCCGAAATATTCCCTGGACGACGGCATCCAGGAATTGATGAAGGGCTACCGGATGATCCGCAATTCGGTTTACGCCAACATTTAGCGTCTAAAATGAACTCCCCCGCCCCCTGCCTCGCAGACATCGACGTTGTCATCCTGGCCGGCGGACTGGGAACGCGCATTCGAGACACGTTGGGCGACACGCCGAAGCTGCTGGCCCCCGTCGCGGGAACGCCGTTTTTGGACCTGTTGATCCGGCGCCTGCAATCCTTCGGCGCCCGCCGGCTGGTGCTGGGGCTGGGGCATCTGGCCGACCGTGTGCAGGCGCATCTCGCCGCCAATCCCCCGGATGGTATTGAGGCCATCACCGCCGTCGAACCGAAACCTTTGGGCACGGCGGGCGCGCTCCGCTTCGTCAGGCCCCATATCAAGACCGACCCGGTGCTGGTGATGAACGGCGACAGCTTCTTCGCCGCCGACCTCGGCGCTTTCGTGGAGTCTCACCGGGCAGGCGGCACGGATGCCTCGATCCTGTGCGCGCCGGTGGAAAACACCCAACGCTTCGGGCGGCTGGACATTTCCGATGACGGCCGGGTTCGGGCGTTTCTGGAAAAGGACGACTCTCAATCCCAGGGCCAACCCGCTCCCGGCGTTATCAATGCCGGCGTCTATCTGTTCGACCGGACCATGCTGGACAGGATCGACGAAATGCCCGGGCCCTCGCTGGAACGCGACGTGTTCGAGCAGCTTGCGCCCGGCACGTTGAACGCCGTCACCGGCGACGGCGCCTTTATCGACATCGGCACGCCCGATGATCTGGCCCGCGCGGCAGACGTGCTGAAGCCCTATTTTTAGGATTCGGTTTTCGGATTTTGCCGGGACGCTTTTTTCGGCTTGAAAAATTCGACCCAGAACTGGCTATAGTACGCGCCGCCCCAGTTGAGCACCTTGAGCTTGCGCTCGCCGCCGATGCGGGGCGGTTCCGACGCCGGAATCTCGGCGATGTCGTAGCCGTATTTCAGCGCTAATACGGAGAGCAGCGGCTCCCAGCTTGTACCCCGGTAGCCGCAGAAAAACAGGGTCTCGAAAATATTGAAGTTGGCGTCCTGGTCCAGCTCCAGGCGCGCGATCAAATCCTTGCGGAACGCCCGGTAGATGACCATGACGTCCGTATAAGAGCCGCCGAACAACAGGTTTACCGTGCGCGTGAACAGCCAGTTGCCGAACCCGGTGACGATGTCGTCGTCCTCGCTTTTGGCGTCGCCCTTGTAGCGCGACGCGATCACCATATCGTGGCCGTCCCGCATTTTCCGGACCAGTTCGGGAATCACTTCGGGGATGGAATTGCCGTCGGGGCTGAAGGTGATGACCACGTCGCCTTCGACCAGGGGCCAGACCTCGTAATAGCCCTGCCGGAACCCCTTCTTCCGCTGGACGTGAACGGTGTAGCCCTGTTCGCGCGCCCATTCGGCGGTGCCATCGGTTGACCCGCCGTCGCAGACGACGATCTGGTCGACCCAACCGGGCTGAACACGGGGCATCACCGCTTTCATACCGTTGATCTCGTTCAGCGCCATGACCAGAAGGGTAGTTTTCATGGAACCTCGGAACCGTCAGGAAAAGGGAGGGGGAGGGGGAAATGGCGCCGCCTGCAAGATCCGACCGTGCGCCCCCGCATTAGGAATCCGTAAAATGAACCAAAGATACTTGAAAATCAATAACTTGTTCGGACGCCGCCGCGTCCGCTTTGAGGCGCTTACCCTCTTGTAAAGACGGCCTCCTTGCCGCGATGATCCAGGGCAATCGTTTCCGCATCGTAGACCGTTGAAAGGCTCGCCACTTGATCGCCGGTCAGCATCATCGATGCGGTTGATAACGCATCCGCCGTGGTGGCATCGGCGGCAATCACCGAGACCCGGCGCCAGCGGGCCGGGCTGACGCCGGTCCGCGGATCGAGAATGTGGTGGTGACGGCAACCGGGCGTAAACACGAACCCATAGCCGCCGGACGTGGCGATGGCGGCATCGCGCAGATCGATCCGTGGCAACGGCGTTTTTTCCGAACCGGGGTTTTCCAGGCCGACCCGCCAGGGGCGTCCGTCGGGGTGCCCGCCAAGGGCCCGTGTCTCCCCCATGTTGACCAGCACATCCGTCATGCCGAACCCGCGCAGCAAGTCGGCGACGCGGTCGGTGATGTAGCCCTGGGCGATCCCGTTCAGGGTCAGCGCCATGCCCGGTTTGGTAAAGGCGATTTCTTGAACCTCAATGCGAAGGTTGCGGAAGTCGACCCGCGCGCGGGTCTCCTCGATTGCCTTGAGAGACGGCCCCGCCGAATCGGCGCCGGGCCTTGTGAAATGTTCGGCGTAAAGCCGCCACAGGGGCTGGACGGTCACATCGAAGGCGCCACCCGTAGCCTCGGCGTAGCCATGGGCGCGGCCCAGCAGATCGACCAATTCAAGGGGCGGCGCCGGAAGCCGGCCGTCGCGGTTGAGACGCACCAGCGCCGAATCCGGCCGGTACAGGCTGAAGATTTTTTCCAAACGCCGGACTTCCGCCATGCAGGCGCCGATGATTGCGTCGGCCCGGGCGGGATCGGGATGGCGAAGCGTCAGCGCAGCATCCGCGCCCAGCGCAACACCGCGCCAGCGCCGGACCGGCGTCCTGGCATATCCGGCCCCGGCCGTCAGACAGAGACCGAGCGCAACGGCGGAGACGGTGATAAACCGCCGGCGGGTCAGGGAAGCGGTCATGGCCTGTGCTCCTTATGATTCATTCCGGCGGCGCCGTGCCCGGCATCCGGGGAACTGTTATCCGTCAGTTTGCCGGAACTGTCGTTCGCGTTGCCGAGAATGGCCTCGGGCGGAATATCCTTGAAGGCGACGACCCGGCCACCGTGCTCGCCGGCGAAGGACTGCGCCTTGTCCCTGTCGCCGAAGGGAACGGCTTCCGGCGCGCCCATGCCGCCGCGGCGGGATGAGCCGATAACGTACCAGGCGTCTCGTGCGCGAATCCAGGTTTTGGGCTCCGGCTGCTTCCAGGTCTTTACTTGGGCCATGTCGTTGACGTAAATGGCGGCGATGTCCTTCGATTCTTCGGGCAGCATGGTAAAGGCGATGGTGTCGCGCACGGAACTGAACCAAAGCGGATGGGCATCCCCTTCCAGATGGATCTGCCCTTTCGGGCCGGGATGATCGACAACGGTCATGCTGCAATAGTGGCCGGTGGCCGCGCGAGTCGGCTCCTGTGGCGGCGGCGCCTCGGCGACCGTCTGATCACCACAAGCGGAGAGAAAACCGGCGCACAGGCAGGCCGCGGCCATTGCAGATATGCGTAGCGTCATATCTCTCTCCTTCGGAAAATCAGCGCCGCCAGTCCCAACGGAACCGCGATCCAGGCGGTCAAGGCGGCGATCAACACACCGGCCGGCAATGCCCCCCTGCCGCCCAGCGACACCATGCCGGAAAGCGCCGCGATATCCGGCGACGTGGTCAGGTTGAGCATGCGGTAGATGTCTGCTGGATTGAGCATCATCAGCAAGCTGACGGCATCGGCCTTCAGGGTGGCGCCCTTGTCGGCGACCAGAATGCCCAGCAGGCTCATGTCGAACAACAGAACGAAGACCAGCCAGACGGCGACGGCAAGGCCGGCCGCGGTGCCGCGCTCACGGACGATGACGCTGATCAGATACCCGAGGGTCAGAAACGCCGCGCCCAGCATCACCGACGAGCCGGTCATGGTGGCAAGCGACAGCCAGACGGCGGACGACGTGCCGTCCTCGGTCAGCCCGACCGCCAGGCCGGCCGCGCCGTAGCCGACGGCGGTGGCCACGGCCAGGATCGCCGTATGACCGAGGAATTTGCCGGCGATGACCTGCCAGCGCGCCACCGGATAGGTCAGCAACAGGAGCATGGTGCCGTTTTCGACCTCACCGATCACGGCGTCGTAGGACAGCATCAGGGCGATCAGCGGAATCAGAAAGATGGTCAGGCTGGACAGGCTGACCACGGTGACGCTGAGCCGCGCCGCGCCGACGGTGCCCATGGGCGCGCTGCCGAGGAACGCAATGGATAAGGACAGGGCCAGCATCAGCAGCGTCGTGGCGACGACCCAGCGGTTGCGGATACCGCGCCGGATTTCCTTAGCCGCGAGGATCACGAGGGCGCTCAAGACCGGTCCTCCTTAAGACAGAAGTGGTTGTAAACCTCGTCGAAGGTCGGCGGCACGATCTCCACATCGACGACATCCGGACCCAGCGCCGCGATGTCGCGCAGCACCATCATCTTGTCGCCGAGGCCGCAGGCCAAATCTACATATTGCCCGTTGACGCGGGCCAGGTCGGCGGAACTCCTTAGGCGAGAAGCAATGGCGGCCGCGTCCCCCTGTTTGACCCGCAGCCGGACGCGCACGGCCAGGCCGGCCCGATCGCGCAGCGCATCCAGGGTGTCGCAGGCGACTAGCCGCCCCTGGTTCATGATCGCGACCCGGTCGGTGCGGGCTTCCAGTTCCGTCAGGATATGCGACGACAGGATCACCGAGGTGCCGCCGGCGCATAGTTCGCGGATGATCCCATAGAAGGCTTGGCGCAAGTTGGGGTCCAGGCCGGTGGTCGGCTCGTCGAGCAGCAACAGACGCGGTTCGCCGAGCAGGGCCTGAGCCAGACCAAGACGTTGGCGCATGCCCTTGGAATAGGTCTTGATCCGCGCCGGGGCGGCGTCGGCCAGTTCGACCCGTTCCAGCAGCGCCATTCCATCGGCCACGGCGACGCCCTTGAGGCGGGCGAAGAAGGCCATCACCTCGGTTCCGGTCATGGCCGCATCGAAACTGACCGTTTCGGGAAGGAACCCGATTCCAAAGCGGTCCCGGACGGCGGCGGATTCGCCCGGATCGTCGCCAAACACCCGCACGGACCCGGCGCTCGAGCGGACCAGGCCGAGCATCAACTTCATCAACGTCGTTTTACCGGCGCCGTTGTGGCCGACCAGGGCCAGGCATTCGCCGGGATCGACCGTCAGGGAGAGATCCCGGACCGCCTGCTTGCCGCCGTAGCTCTTGTGGACGTTGCTGATCTCAACCGTTGGGCCGCTCATGTCACGGTCTCCTGACGGTTAGGGATGGGGTTGGCGGCTTCATCAACGGCGCACTGTCGACGACTCCGCCCGGATGCAGGGCCGGGAACCGGCTCTGGGCCCAGCGCAGCGTCTGCACGGCGGGGCTGTTGAGCAGCAATTTGGCGACCGGATAGGCCCAAAGGACTTCATCGACCATGTCGTTGGGACGGTAGGCGGCGTCGCCGAGGCCATCTCCGTCGAGATCGAAGGCCGGATTGTCGCTCCAGTAATTGCCGCGCCCCGCCACCGACCAGTCGAGCCAGCGGGTGCCGACGTATTTGACTTGATGGCGATTGCCGATGAACGCGTTCTCGGTGAAGGTGTTGCGCTCGGACCCGGCGGTGAAATGAATGCCGATGGCGCAGCCCTCAAACCGGTTGCGGCGGAAGGTGTTTTTCGACGAATTATAGATGAAGACGCACTTGGTTTTGCCGTTGCGGACCGAATTGCCCTCGATCCGCGCCTTGTTGGCGTAATTCAGCAATATGCCGTGGTCGCGGTCGCCTTGCGAGAGGTTGCCGCGCACGATGAGGTTTTTCGAAAACATCAGCGCATAGCCGACATGGTTGCCGATGGAAACATTGTCGCTGACAATGCTGTCGTTCGTATACATGTAGTGTACGGCGATGCGCGTCTCCTTGAAGGTATTGCCCCGGAAAACATTATTGCGGCTGGTGGTCGTGAAGATACCGTCCCGGCCGCCGGTGATCCGGTTGTTTTCGATAACCGATCCTGGCGTGTTCCACAATTGCACGCCGTTGCCGCGTTCATTGACCCGCATGTCGGTGAGGCCCTGGATACGGTTGCCACGGACCACGGCGTTGTCCGGTCCTTTCAAATTGACGCCGATGAGATTGCCGCTGATCGTATTGTCCTCGATGATGGCCCCGTCTCCGTCCTCGGTCACATAAACTCCTGAATCCTCCGTCTCCAGAAGCCGGCCGGACCCGCGAACGGTCAGTTGCCGGACAACCACCCCCGGCGCCGCGACGGTGATCACGCGGCTGGCGCCGCCGCCGTCGACGACGGCCTGGTTATCGCCGTTCAGTGTCAGGGGCTTGCCGATGATAACCGGGCCTCGATGAATGCCAGGGCCGAGGCGAAGCACATCGCCCGGGTTGGCCGCGGCCACGGCCCGGGCCAGACCGCCCGGCGTCGGCGGCACGTCGAGCGTGGAGGCGGACGCCGCCGGGACGGAAAGCAGCCATGCTGCTCCCGCCACCAGCGCGAACCAGATCGAGTGATTCCGGCTCATAGCGTCCGCCATCCTCTACACCCGCCGCCCTAGGCGCCCTTCGGCTTGACCAGCATGCGCCCGCGCATTTCCATGTGCAGGGCATGACAGAACCACTGGCAGTAGAACCAGTGGACGCCGGGCCGGTCGGCAATGAACGTCACCGATTGGGTGGCTTGCGGCCCAACCTCGAAGGCGATGCCGTAGTTCGCCAAGGTGAGGCCGTGCGTCAGATCCTGCACGTCGTCCATGTTGGTGACCACGACCGTGACCTCGTCACCTTCGTTGACGGTGAATTTCTCGAGCGAGAAATTCGGCGCCACCGACGTCATGTAGACCCGGACCTTATTGCCGTCGCGGATGATCTTGTCCGGATCCTCCGGGTCGATGCCGTCTTTTTTCGCCATCGCGATGGTGGCCGCGAAGGTCGGATCGGTCCGTTTGTACACATGAGCCGGGTTGACCTTGGAGCGGTGAACGATGATGCAGTCGTGCGGTTCGGCGAAGGTCGGGCCGTCGTGCACCAACTTCATCTTGTCGCCCGAGATGTCGATCAACTGTTCGTTCTCCGGCTTCAACGGACCGACATTGATGTATCGGTCCTTGGAGAATTTATTGAGCGACACCAGCCATTTGCCGTCCGCCTCCAAGGTCTCGCCCATGGAGGTGTGGTTGTGGCCCGGCTGGTACTGGACGTCAATTTTATCAAGGATCGGATTCACTTTTTCGCCCTTGAAGGCGCGGATCGCCTTGTCGATGCTCCACTTGGCGACCTGGCTGTCCAGGAACAGCGTCGTGTAGGCGTTGCCCTTGTTGTCGAACGCCGTGTGCAGCGGCCCGAGCCCCAGTTGCGGTTCGGCGACGACCACGCCGCGCGGCTTGATCTTGTCGGCGAACATGGCCGGGAACTTGGTAACGTCGAGCACCGTCACCGTCGGCGACAGCTTGCCGTTGATGACGATGTGCTTCTTGTCGGGTGCCGTGTTGACGCCGTGCGGGCTGTTGGAGATGGGGATATAGCGCGTGTAGCGCGACCCCTTGCGGCCGTCGAGAACGGGCACGCCGCCATCATAGACCTTGTAGTCCTTCTTTTTGACACCGGCCTCGATCGCCTTGATGTCGAAGACCACGGCCCAGTCCTGCTCCTTGGAGGTCATCTGCGCCAGATTGACGCCTTCCTCACCATTGTAGCAGCTGGAAACCGCGTAGTTGCCCTGGTAGTCGGCATCGACGTTGTCCAGGTTGCCGTTGACGATAACCTGCCAGGCCACCTTCATGGTGTCACCGTCGATGGCGGTGAAGACGGCGTGGTACTTGCTGGGATCGTCGAGCACCGAGCCGTCGTTGGGAATCGGCACCCGGTGTTCGCCGTTGGCGAAGACATAGCCCGTGCGCGGATACTTCTGCGGACGCAGGCCATGGATGTCGGACGCGTTCGGAATTTCGATCATCTTGTCGACCTTCATGATGTCGCAGCGGATGCGGGCGACCCGGGTGTTGGCCTTGTCGTTGATGAAGATATAGCGGCCATCGTAGGTGCCGTCGGTGAACGACATGTGCGGGTGGTGGGCGTCGCCGTTGAGGTAGATGCCGCCCTTGTCCGCCAAATGCTTCTTGGTTTGCGGCAGAAGGCCCTCGGTCATGATGGCGCGGCTCTCATTGGTCTGGCCCCAACCGCTGGCCGAGCAGCGGTTGAAAACGGGAATGCGCATCAGTTCGCGCATCGACGGCACGCCGAGAATACGCACCTCTCCGGCCTGGCCCGAAGACCAGAAGCCGTAGTATTCATCCAGATCGCCCGGCGCGACGTTTGCCTTGTTGGCGGCCTGTGCCGGGCTGGGCATAAGCGCCGTCCCGGCGGCCAGTCCGCCGGCGGCGCCAAGACCTGCCAGGGTGGCGACTTTGGCCGTTCCACCCAACAGTTCTCGGCGGGAGAACCCGGTGTGATTGTCTTTCTGCTTCGTCATTTTTCTCTCCTCTCCTTTTTGTGGACTCGTTAAATTCAATAATCGTCGTTAAGAACCACCTGCAACAGGCGGGGAATCCGGTTCATTCTGGGCTGGTTGACCGGCATTTAATTTGGCGCGCCGTTCGCGCCGTTCGCGCTTGGCAATCACCACCGGACAGCGGTGATCGTCGAAATAGAGGGTCTGACAGTTCAGGCAGTACAGGCATTCGTTGGGATTGATATTGCCTTCCGGATGGATCGCCTGAACCATGCACTCGTCGCCGCAGCGCTGGCAGGGCGCGCCGCATTCCTTGTAGCGTTTCAACCAATCGAACATGCTCAGCCGGCTCGGGATCGCCATAGCGGCGCCCAGGGGACAAAGGTAGCGGCAGAAAAAGCGTTCGATAAAAAGTCCGATGCCGAGCAACACGACGGCGTAAAGCACCCACGGCCATTCGCGCGAGAACTTGAGCACGATGGCGGTCTTGAAGGGCTCGATCTCGGACAGTTCCTCGGCGAAGGTCAGCGAATAAAGAGACAGGCCAAACAAAGCCATGAAAACCATGTACTTGATCGGCCAGGCCCGTTCATGAATGCCCCAGGGCACCTGCCATTGCGGCACCTTCAGGAAACGCGCCACCTTGTTCAGCAACTCCTGCAAGGCACCGAAGGGACAAAGCCAGCCGCAATAGGCGCCGCGCCCCCAGAACAATATAGAGGCGGCGACGGCACACCAGAGGATGAAGATCATCGGTTCCATCAGGAAGTATTCCCAGCGGAACCCGGTCAACAGCGAGTTGGAGAAAGTGAAAACATTGACTACGGAGAGCTGCGCCTGGGCGTAATATCCGATGTAGCCAACGGTAAAGACCAGGAACGCTGTGCGGATATTTTCCGTCAATTTCAGGTGCCGGACAAGGATGTTCTGGAAAAAGAAAATGCCTGTCAGCACCAGGAGCGCGGCCACAAGGATAATGACTTCAACCGTCTTGGATCGCCAGATGCGCTGCCAGAGCGCCGTCTGGGCACGGCTTTCCTCTTCTTCGGCATCCGCCCCCTTGGGGGTTGGCGGATATTTTATATTCACAAACCCGTCGGGCAGGCGGTAAGCGGTTTCGAAGGTGACGAAGGCCTTCTTGATCGGTCCGATGGCGCGCTGCACGAGCAGTTGCAGGCGCCACGGCGCGGTCGAGTTGAACGCCGCCTTCTTCGGGAAGACGAACAGGCCGACTTCCTTGAAGTAGGGCGCGCCGTCCGCCAGGATCTCGCCGATCCGTTTATGATCGCGATCCCGGAAGCGGTAACTGTCCTCACCCTGGATGATCTGGATGCGCTCGAACAGGCCGCCACGTACATACCCGGAGCCTTTGAAGGAATAGCGGCCGTTGGCGAAGATCACCAGGGCGCCCTGATTCGGTTTCAGCCGATCCGCGAGGAGCCTGTACTCCGCCTTGCCGAGCACGCTCTCGCCGATAGCGGGGACGTTGGCCAACGCCATGTAGAGATCAATGACCGGCTCACCGGGGGCGCCCTCCTCGGGCCGTGCCAGGGCTTCGGCGCTGCCCGTCTTCTTGAACGCTTCATTGACCTCGCCAACGGTCAGGCGCCGCTTCTTCACGGCACCCTCGGCGAGCAGCGTTTCCCAATCCATGACCCCCGTTCGCGTCATGTCGATGGTTCTTGTTTCCCTTGGCCCCGCCACCGGGTCGGGTTTCAGGCCACCCAATCCGAGCCGGCGCGCCACCTTGACGGCGGCGCGGAAAATACTGTCTTCGATGACCAGGATCGTGACGGTGGCGCCGCTGATCATATCGACGCTGCGGGTATCGTCCTTGCGGCTTATGATATCGGTGACGTTGATCCCCACATAGCGACCCATGAATTCGAGAATCCGTTTTTCGGGAATCCCAATGAGGACGATAGGCTCCGAATGCTTTACCAGCTTCAAGCCGGCGATGGTGCCGTCGGCATCCAGCGCGATCAGGACATGAATGGGCTTGCCGGAATAACCCGTCGCATCATTGAGGTCCGTATTGAGAAACACGTGGCCGATGCGTTTTTCGCCGGCGAAAATTCCGGCGACAGGTGGCAAGCCTTCGACCGGGCCGTAACGGTCGGCGCCCTTCATGAGGTCTTGGGCCGCGACCGTGCCGAGGAACTTCTCCAGGCTCGGCGCCGCATAAGAAGAGGGCGCCCACAAAAGGATCAACAGGGCAGCGACCAACAAAGACCTGAACAGTCTCTTCATATTTAGGGTCCGCATTCTGATGATTTCCGATATTGGCCGACCATAAAGACGTGGATGCGCCCAGGATTCCGTCACTGATGGAACCTTCATATCGGGTAATCCCGGAGGTTTCTTTGACTGTGGTTAATTCCAGAAATATTCCGGCAATTCCCGGATAACCTTGAAATCGGCGGTTTCGGGACACGTCAGAACAATAGACATGAACGCAGACACCCAAACCGGGCGCGGCCTGAACCGCGAAGAGGTGATCTGGGTGCTGGATGCCCGGCGCCAATCTCAAAGGCACAAATTGGGCACAACAGACCCCGCCCCGATGGACGAAAGTTCTTCTAAGTCATTGAAAGAAATGGTGCCGCTTGCAAGACTCGAACTTGCGACCCCCGC
>JACNJX010000020.1 GCA_014382345.1 Alphaproteobacteria bacterium | reverse complement strand
GGCGCTGGCATGAGCCGTCAGTCTGGGGGGGGGATTTATGCGTGGCTGCCACGGGGCTTCAGGGGGCGGAAGAAAAGCGAACAGATGGTTGGCGGGAAACAGGCCGCCATCGGCGCCCGGGAACTGCGGGTGCCGACCTCCCAGCCGGCCGCCCTGTGGCGCCAGAGCGAACGTTACGACGCCTACGGCCCGGAAATGCTGCGTATCACCGACCGCCATGACCGCGACATGCTGTACGGCCCGACCAATGAAGAACAAATCACCGAAATCTTCTCCGACGCGGCCAAAAGCTACCGCGATCTGCCGCGGATGCTGTATCACATCCAGTGGAAATTCCGCGACGAGGTCCGGCCCCGCTTCGGCGTCATGCGCGGCCGCGAATTCCTGATGAAGGACGCCTATTCCTTCGATGCGGATTTCGAGGGCGCGAAACGGTCCTACAACAAGCAGTTCGTCGCCTATCTCAAGACCTTCGCTCGCCTGGGACTCACCGCGATCCCCATGAAGGCCGACAGTGGTCCCATCGGCGGCGACATGAGCCACGAATTCGTCATCCTGGCCGAGACCGGGGAAAGCGAAGTGGCCTGCCATAAAGACCTGATCGAAGCCGACTGGGAAAACACCGAGATCGACACCGAAGGCGATTTGCAGCCCTTCGTTGACAGCTTCACCGAAAAATACGCCGCCACCGACGAAGAACGCGACCCGGACGCAGAAATGGCCCTGGGCGACGATCTGGTTGTCGCGCGCGGTATCGAGGTTGGGCATATCTTTCACTTCGGCACCAAGTATTCGAAAGCCTTCAACGCCGTCGTCACCGGCCCCGATGGTGCGGAAATCACCGCCGAAATGGGCTCATACGGCATCGGCGTGTCGCGCCTGGTCGGCGGCATCATCGAAGCCAGCCATGACGACAACGGCATCATCTGGCCCGAGGCCGTCGCCCCTTTCAAGGTCGGGCTGATCAACCTGAAAACCGGCGACGAGGGCTGTGACGGGGCCTGTGAAGATCTCTACGGGAAATTGCAGGACGCCGGCATAGACGCGCTCTACGACGATCGCGAAGGCCGCGCCGGGGTTAAATTCGCCGACATGGACCTGATCGGCCTGCCGTGGCAGGTGGTCATCGGCCCGAAAGGGGTTTCCGGCGGTTTCGTCGAAATGAAAAACCGGGCCACCGGCGAACGCCAGGAAATCAGCGCCGAAGCCGCCCTGGCTCAGTTGACGGCCTGAACGGCGCAACGAATATGGACATCGCAATCCTGCTGTTTGACGGCATTACCCCGCTGGACGCCATCGGCCCGTTCGAAGTTTTGGGCAAACTGCCCGGCGCGACGGTCAAAACAGTGGGCAAATCGAAAGGCGAGGTCCGCACAAAAGGTCAAAGTCTGGCCATGATTGCCGATTACGCTCTCACTGACGTTGAGAAACCGGATATCGTGGTCATCCCCGGCGGACCCGGTGCAGACGCCCTGGCCGAAGACACCGGCGTCACCGGTTGGGTCGCCCGGGCGCATGAAACCACGGCGTGGACCACATCGGTGTGCACGGGTGCGTTGATTTTGGGAGGCGCCGGGGTTCTGAAGGGACTGAAAGCGACGACCCACTGGCGGGCCATGAAGGATTTACAATCCTTCGGCGCCATTGCCACGGACCAGCGCGTGGTGCGCGAGGGCAAGGTGGTAACCGCCGCCGGGGTCTCGTCGGGTATCGACATGGCGCTGATGCTGGCCGCGGAAATCGCAGGCGACGAGGTGGCAAAGGCGATCCAGCTCGGCATCGAATATGCGCCTGAGCCGCCGTTCGACGCAGGCCATATCCGTGACGCGCCGCAAGATCGTATCGAAATGGTTCGTTCCGGGTTGAGCCGGCCCTGATGCAAAGTAACGACGAAAGGATACTGAAAACCCTTGTTTTCCTTTTTTGAATGGATGATGGCGATGCGGTATCTCCGAGCGCGGCGGCAGGAAGGCTTCATTTCCGTGATCGCCTGGTTTTCCCTGCTCGGCATCGCGCTCGGCGTGGCGACGCTGATTATCGTCATGGCGGTGATGAACGGCTTCCGTCAGGAACTGTTGACCCGCATTCTCGGCATCAACGGACATTTGAGCGTTTACGGGCAAACCAACCAGATCCGTAATTTCGATCCCATCGTGGATCGAATTTCCAAGGTCGGCGGCGTTGTCGCCGTCACGCCGTTGATCGAAGGCCAGGTCATGGTCACGGCGCGCGGCGTCGCGCAAGGCGCCGTGGTGCGCGGTATCCGGGCCGAAGACCTGAAAAAACGCAAGATCATCACCGACAACATCAAGGGCGGCTCGCTTGAGGCTTTCCGTGGCCAGGGCAATATCATCATCGGCCAGAGAATGGCGCAGAAAATGGGGGTCGGCGTCGGCGACAAGATCACCCTGATCTCGCCCAAGGGCAACACCACTGCGTTTGGCACCGTGCCCCGCATGCGCGCCTATACCGTCGCCGCGACCTTCCAGATCGGCATGTACGAATACGATTCCAGCTTCATCTTCATGCCGCTTCCCGCCGCCCAAGTCTATTTCAAGCACCCGAACGCGGTCAGCAACCTAGAGGTCTTCGTCAACGACCCGGACGACGCCGTCGCCATCGGCCGCGACGTGTCCAGTGCGCTAAAGGGCAGGGCCCGCATTCACGACTGGCAGCGCGTCAATGCCAGCTTCTTCAATGCCATACAGGTCGAACGCAACGTCATGTTCCTGATTCTGACGCTGATTATCCTGGTCGCCGCCTTCAATATCATTTCCAGCCTGATCATGCTGGTCAAGGACAAGGGCAAGGACATCGCCATCCTGCGCACCATGGGTGCCACCCGTGGCACCATCATGCGGGTGTTCTTTATCGCCGGCGCGTCCGTCGGCACCATCGGCACCATGGCCGGGTTCGGACTGGGGATGGCGTTCACCAATAACATCGAAGGCATCCGGCAATGGATTCAAGGGTTAACCGGAACCGACCTGTTCGCGGCGGAAATCTATTTCCTGTCGAAGCTGCCGGCGGTCGTTAACCCGGCGGAAGTCATCGCCGTGGTGCTGATGGGGTTGGGGCTGTCGTTCCTGGCGACGCTGTATCCGGCCTGGCGGGCGGCCAGGATCGATCCGGCGGAGGCGCTGCGCTATGAGTGAGATGGCGAAAAACGACCGGGTTCTCGACCTCACCGGAGTCCGGCGCACCTTCCATCAGGGCCGCGAAGACCTGGAAGTTCTGCGCGGCGTCGATCTGGTGCTTGGGCGGGGGGAAATCGTCGCCCTGGTCGGCCCGTCCGGGTCCGGAAAATCGACGCTGCTGCACATTGCCGGTCTTCTGGAAACGCCTGACGCCGGGGACGTCGCCATCGCCGGGCGGACCTGTACCGGTATGAACGACGAAGCCCGCACCACCATGCGCCGCGAACATCTTGGCTTCGTCTATCAGAACCACAATCTTTTGCCGGAATTCTCGGCGCTGGAGAACGTCGCCATCCCCGGTATCATCGCCGGTCTGGGGCGTACGGAATCAAAAAGCCGGGCGCGGGAAATCCTCGGCTGGATGGGCCTGGAAGCCCGTGAAACCCACCGTCCGGCGCGCCTTTCGGGCGGCGAACAGCAGCGCGTCGCCATTGCCCGCGCCTTGTCATCTTCGCCGAGCCTGCTTTTGGCCGACGAGCCGACCGGCAACCTGGACCCGGCGACGGCGGGCGACGTGTTCGAGGTGTTGCTGAAACTGGTGCGCGGCGCCGGGCTGACGGCGCTCATCGCCACCCACAACCCGGACCTGGCATCCCGTATGGACCGCACCGTAAGGCTGGAGGACGGCCATCTGGTGGAGTAGGGGCGATTATCCGCCGTTATTCTTGCGGACGACGATTTGTAATTGCGCCAGCGCCGGGCCGTAGGTCTGGTCGATGGTGGTGCCCAGGGAAAAAAAAAACCGGTTAATGCCGTCAGCTACCTCCAGGGGCAAAGAGGCCTGGTGAACCAGGTAGTTGAACTGGGTCAGATAGAGCTCCCGGAAGGCCTTGGTGGACACGGTTTCCGGCTCCAGGCGCATCAGGTCATAATCATAGCCCTGATCCTGCAATTCCGCTGAAACCACCTCACCGCCGGGCAAACCCTCCGCCAGTTGGCCCAAGTCATGCGAACAGGGCGACCAGGTTTCGTCCGTGTTCAGGCGAAACGTGGTCTTGTGATCGGGATTGAAACGACTGGGCCAGACGCCTTGCTCGTAAAGGGTTTCATCGGGCACGACAACGATCAGGTAACCACCCGGCTTGACCAGCCGCCACCAGCGCCCGATGGCGTCTACGGGGTCGCGCATGTGTTCCAGGCAATGGCTGGCGTGAACACAGTCATAGCCTTCCACGTCGCGGACTTCGTCAATTCTGTTGGCGTCGCCGTGGTCCAGGTCGAAGGGTTCGGCGTCGGGCACCACAAGGTCCCGGCCTGAGCCGATGTCGATCACACGTCCGGACACGTAGGCGTCGAGGAACGCTTGACCGCGAACCCGGTTGGTTTTTTCCGATTCAAACATGCCTACCCTTTGCAGCGGACGGAAGCAGCCCGTCATTAATTAGCCATTGGTAAACCAAACCATAGCAAATTTATCCACAAATTCTGCAATTTGTTGTGGATAACCCGAACCAACGCCACAAGATATGGTGACTTCAACGAAGCGTTATGGAATCCTTATCCATGGCCCACGCCGATTTCATACACCTGCGCGTTCACAGCGCCTATTCCCTGTCCGAAGGGGCGATTCCGGTCAAAACCCTGGTCGAAATGTGCGTCGACAGGAAGATGCCGGCGGTTGCCATAACCGACACCAACAATCTGTTCGGCGCCCTGGAATTCGCAAACACCGCCGCCAAGGCCGGGGTACAGCCGATCATCGGCTGTCAATTATCGGTGATCCGCGAACGTTCGGGCGGTCCGGACGGACCCGACGCCGGAGCAGGGGCCGGTAAGGCAGGCAGCCACGCCCATCCCGACTCCGATCCGATCGTGCTGCTGGCGCAAAACGACACCGGCTACCGAAATCTCCTGAAGCTGATCAGCCTCGCCTATCTGGGCGCGGAAGACGACCCCGAGCCGCCATCCGACCCGCACGTTTCCCTTTCCGCCCTGGAAACCCATGCCGATGGGCTGATCGCGCTGACCGGCGGCCCGGCGGGGCCGGTCGGGCAATTGTTGCTCAACGAACAGATGGACGCCGCCCGCGCCCTGCTGGAACGCTTAGGCGAAATTTATCCCGGACGGATTTATGTGGAAATCCTGCGCCACGGGCTGGACGAGGAACGCAAAACGGAACCCCTGTTTCTCGACCTCGCCCACGACCTGGATCTGCCCCTGGTCGCTACCAACGAATGCTTTTTCACCGACGGCGCCATGCACGAAGCCCATGACGCGCTGATCTGCATCGCCGAGGGGGCCTATCTGTCGGAAACCGACCGCCGCCGTCTGTCCCCCAACCATGGCTTCAAGTCGGCGACCGAAATGCGGGCGCTTTTCGCCGACATGCCGGAAGCCGTCGATAATACCATCGTCATCGCCAAGCGCACCGCGTTCATGGTCGAATCCATCCCGCCGATCCTGCCGCCCTTTGACTGCGGCGCAAACCGGACCGAGGAAGATGAGCTGCGCGAGCAAGCCGCCGCCGGGCTGGAAGACCGCCTGCAAACCCATGTCTTTACTAAGGAAATGAGCGAGCAAGAGCGCGAACACGCCGCCGACCCCTACCGCAGGCGGCTGGACTACGAGCTTAAGGTCATCGCCGACATGGGCTTCCCCGGCTATTTCCTGATCGTCGCCGACTTCATCCGCTGGACCAAGGAACACGGTATCCCGGTGGGACCGGGGCGCGGCTCCGGCGCGGGATCCGTCGTGGCCTGGGCGTTGACCATCACGGACCTCGACCCGTTACGCTTCGGTCTGCTGTTCGAACGTTTCCTCAACCCGGAACGGGTATCCATGCCCGACTTCGATATCGACTTCTGCCAGGAACGCCGGGACGAGGTGATTCGCTACGTCCAGGAGAAATACGGCCGCGACCATGTCGCCCAGATCATCACCTTCGGAAAGCTGCAGGCCCGCGCCGTGCTGCGCGACGTCGGCCGGGTGCTGGAAATGCCTTACGGCTATGTCGACAAGATCTGCAAGCTGGTGCCCTCCAATCCGGCCAATCCGCCAACCCTGGACGAGGCCCTGGTGGCGGAACCGCAATTGCGCCATCTGGCTAAGGAAGACCCTCAGGTAGAGAAGCTGATCGGCATCGGGCGCAAGCTGGAAGGGCTCTACCGGCATGCCTCGACGCACGCCGCCGGCGTCGTCATCGGCGACCGGCCCTTGGACGAACTGATCCCGCTTTATCGCGATCCGCGTTCGGATATGCCGGTCTCCGGTTTTTCCATGAAATACGTGGAAGCCGCCGGGCTGGTGAAATTCGATTTTCTGGGCCTCAAGACCCTGACCGTTCTCGCCAAGGCCGAACAGCTTGTCCGCGACTCGGGCCGCGAAATCGATATTACCATAATCCCGCTCGACGACAGGGCGACCTTCGAGATGGTTGCCCGTGGCGATACCACCGGGGTGTTCCAGCTGGAATCGTCGGGCATGGTGCAGGTGCTGAAAAGCCTGCGTCCCGATACTTTCGAAGACATTATCGCCGTCGTTGCGCTCTACCGTCCGGGGCCGATGGACAACATCCCCAGCTACATCAAGCGCAAACATGGCGAGGAAGAACCCGATTACCTGTATCCGACGCTGGAAGGCATCCTCAAGGAAACCTTCGGCATCATGATCTATCAGGAACAGGTGATGCAGATCGCCCAGGAACTGTCCGGTTATTCGCTGGGCGGTGCCGATCTGTTGCGCCGCGCCATGGGTAAGAAGATCAAGAAGGAAATGGAGGAGCAGCGCCAGATTTTCGTTTCCGGCGCCGTCGCCAAGGGGGTGCCCGAAGCCAAAGCCAGCACCATCTTCGATCTCGTCAACAAGTTCGCCGGCTACGGCTTCAACAAGTCCCACGCTGCCGCCTATGCCCTGGTCGCCTATCAAACGGCCTACATGAAGGCCAACTTCCCGGTCGAATTCATGGCCGCTTCGATGACGCTGGACATCAACAACACCGATAAACTTAGTGTTTTCAGCCAGGAACTGCGCCGCTCGGGCATCAAGATGCTTGGGCCAGACGTCAATGCGTCGGGCGCCGCCTTCACGGTGGAGCGCCCTAGTAACGGAACAGGGGGCAACGGGGGAGGGGACACAGCAGTCGTCCGCTATGCGTTGGGCGCCATCAAAAACGTCGGCGAAGCGGCGATGGAAAAGGTCGTGGAGGAACGCATGGCCAACGGGCCGTTCGAAGACGTGTTCGACTTTGCCCAGCGGCTCGACCCGCACGTCGTCAACAAGCGCCAAATGGAAAATCTGGCCCGGGCCGGCGCGTTCGACAGCCTGTGTCCTAACCGCAGGCAGGTTCACGCCGGCATAGAAACCCTGCTGAAACTGGCCTCTATTGCCCACAATGAACGCGACAGCGGACAGATGGGCTTGTTCGGTGGCCCCGGTGACGGTCCTGGCAGCGCCCCGGTGGATGTTCCGGCCCTGCCAGACGTCGCCGACTGGTCGAAAATGGACCGCCTGACACAGGAATTCGACGCCACGGGGCTATACCTGTCCGGCCACCCGCTGGACGATTACGGCACGGCCATGAAACGGCTCAAGGTCAAGACGCTGGCGGACATTGTCGCCGCCGGGAAAACCGGCTCCAAACGCATGGCCGGAACCCTGTTAGGGGTCAGCGAACGGACCTCGAAAAAAGGCAACCGCTACGCCTTCCTGAGCTTTACCGACACGTCAGGTGTGTTCGAGGCGATCTGTTTTTCCGAAACCCTGACGGATAAACGCGACATCCTGGAAACCGGCAATTCCTTATTTATATTCGCCCAGTACGACGCCGTTGAGGGGCGCTTTTCCGTCAATGGCCTGCAAATGCTGGACAAGGCCGCCGAAGCCGCGGTGCCCGGTCTCGCCGTGGTCGTCGGGTCTGAACAGCCGTTGCGCGCGCTCAGGGATGTTTTGTCCGGTGGCAGACAAGGCGGGGGGCAGGGCAAGGGGCAGGTAATGGTGATTTCCCGGCTCGAGGAAGGCTCGGAAGTAGACCTGGAACTGAAGGGCGGCTACGCCCTGACGCCGGAAATCATCAACGCCGTCAAAGCCATTCCCGGCATTCTGGAAACACGAGAAATATAATAAAAACAATAAGTTAAGCGCTTGCTCCCGGCGGTGCGGGGACAAACCCCCGGTTCCCCTGCTTTCGCTTTGCTCAGCCCCTTGCATTCCCCCTTGCAATCCCCGTCACCAGGGTCTAGAACTCGCGCCAATTCGCACGCGGGCGTGCGGCGCTTGGCGCAAATTCGTCATCTCGCCGTTCCGGTGTTTCGTCACACGACGGGACCAAGCCCGCGGAGGCATAACCGGAGAAGGATACGTATCACATGGCGCTTCCCGCCTTTACTATGCGTCAGCTATTGGAAGCTGGCGTTCATTTCGGCCACAGCACACGCCGCTGGAACCCGAAAATGGCCCCCTACCTGTTCGGGGCCCGCAACAACATTCACATTATCGATCTGCAACAGACTGTGCCGATGCTGCACCAGTCCATGGTCGCGGTCAAAGACGTCGTCGCCGCCGGTGGACGCGTGCTTTTCGTCGGTACCAAGCGCCAGGCGTCGAGCCGCATCGCAGATGCCGCGAAACGCTGCGGACAGTACTACGTCAACCACCGCTGGCTCGGCGGCATGATGACCAACTGGCAGACGATTTCGAATTCCATCAAACGCCTCAGGGACCTGGACGATAAACTGTCCGGGGAAACCGTCGGTTTGACGAAAAAGGAACTGCTGGGCCTGACCCGCGAACAGAACAAGCTTGAACGCGCGCTCGGCGGCATTAAGGAAATGGGCGGTCTGCCAGACATTCTGGTGGTGATCGACACCAACAAGGAAGCCATTGCCGTGGCCGAAGCCAACAAGCTGGGCATTCCGGTTGTCGGCGTCATCGATTCCAACAGCCAGCCCGACGGCATCACCTATCCGGTGCCGGGCAACGACGACGCTATCCGCGCCATCAATCTTTACTGTGACCTTATGGTCGGCTCGGTTCTCGATGGCATCCAGCAAGAGGTCACCAGCACCGGCGGCGATGCCGGCGCCAGCAGCGAAGGCCCCGTGGAATCCCTGCCCAAGGAGACGGCTCAAGAAAAAGCCGAAAAACCGGCCGCCAAAAAAGAAGATAAAAAAGCCGACAAACCCGCTGCCCAAAAGGCCGATAAGAAGGACGCAAAAAAGGCTGACGAGAAGGAAACGGATAAGGAATCTGCCCCTAAAGTCGACAAGAAAGCTGACAAGAAAGCGGAAGAAAAACCCGCTTCTAAAGCCGATAAAGAACCGGCCAAAGCGGATAAGGCGGATAAGGCGGATACGGCAGAAAAAACAGACGCTTGATGTCCTGAAACCCCTCTGCATTGCAGTGGGGTTTTCAAGGTATTTCAAATAGTTTTACACGAATTTTAACCAAGAGGTTTAAGATGGCTGAAATCACCGCCGCCCTTGTCAAAGAACTGCGCGAAAAAACCGGCGCGGGCATGATGGACTGCAAACAGGCGCTTGTCGAAAACGGCGGCGAGATGGAAGCCGCCCAGGACTGGCTGCGCACCAAGGGCCTTTCGGCCGCGGCGAAAAAGTCGGGCCGTGTGGCCTCCGAAGGCCTTATCGGCATCGCCATCGAAGGCAACACCGGCGCCCTGGTCGAAGTCAACTCGGAAACGGATTTCGTCGCCCGCAACGAAGCCTTTCAGACCTTCGTCAACACCACCGCCGAACTGGCGCTCAAATCCGGCAGCGGCCTCGACGCCCTGAAGGCCCTGGCCTATCCCGGAACGGAACGCACGGTGGAAGAAGAACTGAACCACCAGATCGCCACCATCGGCGAAAACATGACACTTCGCCGCGTCAACACGCTCACCGTGGAAAACGGCGCTATCGGTTCATACATGCACAATGCCCTGACGCCGTCGCTGGGCAAGATCGGTGTGCTGGTTGGCCTCGAATCCGATGCTGATGCCGATGCGCTGGGCGCGCTTGGCAAGCAGATCGCCATGCACGTGGCTGCTGCCAAGCCGTTGTCCGTATCACGCGACAATCTGGACCCGGCGGAAGTCGAAAAAGAACGTAACTTCCTCGCCGAACAGGCCCGCGAATCCGGCAAGCCTGAGGAAATTATCGAGAAAATGCTGGATGGCCGCATGCGCAAATTCTACGAAGAGGTCTGCCTTCTCGACCAGACCTTCGTTGTCGACGGCGAAAGCAAGGTCGAAACGGTCGTCGAAGCCGCCGCAAAGGATATTGGAAAGCCTGTTTCCGTGACGGAATTCACCCTGTTCGTCTTAGGCGAAGGCATTGAAAAGAAAGAGGAAGACTTCGCCGCCGAAGTTGCCGCCGTCGCCGGAAATTAAAACCCCGGCTATAATCGCAATCAAATCCTGGCGTAAATCTATCCAAGGCCCGCCGATGGTGTAGAATGCGCCTGCGCCCGGAAAGTCCGGGGGGCTTCAACAACGGAACCGCGCCATGTCAGCCAAACCCAAATACCGGAGAGTTCTTCTCAAGTTATCCGGGGAAGGGCTGATGGGCGAACAGGATTACGGCATCGACCCTGAAACCGTCGAACGGTATTGCAGTGAAATCAAAGACGTCCACGACAAAGGCGTTCAGATCTGCCTGGTTATCGGCGCTGGCAACATCTTTCGCGGCATGTCGTCCGCCGCCGAGGGCATTGAGCGCACCAGCGCCGATTACATGGGCATGCTGGCGACCGTGATGAACGCGCTCGCCGTGCAAAGCGTGCTGGAGCGCATGGGCGTTCCGACCCGCGTCCAATCGGCGATTCCCATGGCCACGGTGTGCGAGCCCTATATCCGCCGCCGCGCCGTCCGCCATATGGAGAAAAACCGCGTGGTTATCTTCGCCGGCGGCACAGGGAATCCCTTTTTCACCACCGATACGGCGGCTGCGCTGCGCGCAGTGGAAATGAACTGCGACGCCCTGTTAAAGGGAACCCAGGTCGATGGCGTCTATGACGCGGACCCGAATAAAACGGATGACGCCAAGCGTTTCGAGGAATTAAGCTATCAGGAAGTGCTGAGCAGGGATCTCAGGGTCATGGACACCTCGGCCATTGCGCTGGCGCGTGAAAACAAGGTACCAATCCTTGTGTTTTCGATACACAATCCCGGCGGACTGGCCGAAGTGGTTTTCGGCGAAGGAATGTTTACGATCATCCATTGAGAGAACCATTTCCCGCGCCCGAAGGCCGTAAGTATTGGGGGAGAATTTAACCGTGAGCACCGATATTGCAGACATCAAAAAAGATATTACGCGGCGTATGGAAGGCGCGCTGGAAGTGCTGGGTGGGGAATTTAACGGCCTCAGAACCGGTCGCGCGCATATCGGCCTTCTCGAGGCGGTCACGGTCGAGGCCTATGGCTCCGACATGCCGATGAACCAGGTCGGCAACATCGGCGTGCCGGAACCCCGCCTGTTGACGGTTCAGGTTTGGGACAAGGGCCTGGTATCTTCCGTCGAAAAGGCGATCCTGGAATCCGGTCTCGGCCTCAACCCTTCTTCCGACGGACAACTGGTCCGGGTGCCCATTCCGGCCCTGACCGAGGAACGCAGGGTTGAACTTGCCAAGGTGGCGCACAAATACGCCGAAGACGCCCGCATCGCGGTGCGCAATGTGCGCCGTCATGCCATGGACAACCTGAAGAATGCTGAAAAAGACAACGAAATTTCAAAAGACGAACACCACGATTACGCCGGGGAAATTCAGGAACTGACCGACACCTACGTCGGAAAAATCGATGAATTGCTGGCCAAAAAAGAACAGGACATCAAACAGGTTTGACGCCATGGAAACCGTTTCCCTGCAAAAGAAAGACCAGCCGCCGGCGCCGCCGGAACATATCGCCATCATCATGGACGGTAACGGGCGGTGGGCGCAGGCCAAGGGGTTGCCGCGCACCGTTGGCCACCAGCGCGGCGCCGACGCGGTGCGCAACACCGTCAAGGCCTCGATCGCATTGGGCGTGCGATACCTGACACTGTTCGGGTTTTCGTCGGAAAATTGGAAACGCCCGGCTGGCGAAATCAAGGATCTGATGGGATTGCTCCGGTTTTACCTTAAAAAGGAAATCAGCGAACTGGACCGCCAGGGCATTTGCCTGAAGGTCATCGGCGACCGGGAACGCCTCGAGCCCGATATCGTCAGTCTGATAGACGGCGCCGAAATCCAGACTGCGGGAAACACGCGCCTGACCCTGACCATTGCCCTGAGTTACGGCGGGCGTTCGGAAATCACCGCAGCCGCCAGACGGATTGCCGAGGATGTCCTGGCCGGAACCCTGGCTATCGGGAACATCGACGAGGCCGCTTTATCCAGCCGGCTCTACACCGCCGACATGCCCGACCCGGACCTCCTGATCCGCACCAGCGGCGAAGAAAGGATCAGCAATTTCCTGTTGTGGCAACTGGCCTATTCCGAACTGGTGTTTACCGATGTCCTGTGGCCCGATTTTTCGGAGGAACATCTGACAAACGCCGTACAGGAATTTCACAACCGCGAACGCCGATATGGCGCCACCGGAGGGTAACCCAAAATCAAGCGGACTGTCGGTCAGGGCCGTTTCCGCCGCCGTTTTGGCGCCCGTTGTACTATGGGTGGTCCATGCGGGCACCCCGTTCTTTGAAATCCTGGTTATCGCCGCCGCCGCCATCATGGCCTATGAATGGAACCGGCTGTGTAGTGGTTTAACAGGGGGACGATCAGGAGGACGGGCCGTCTGGCTGGCCTCCGGGGTGGTGTATATCGGTCTTCCCTGTCTGGCCTTGCTGTTCCTGCGCGCAACCCCCGAATTCGGCCGGGAAACCCTGTTCTGGCTGCTGGCCATTGTGTGGGCGGCGGATACCGGGGCGTATGCCTTCGGACGCTTGATCGGCGGGCCGAAACTGGCCCCCGTCATCAGCCCCAACAAAACCTGGGCCGGTCTGACCGGGGGCATCGGCTTGGCGGCGCTCGCGGGTGTCGGTGCGGCGCTGTTTCTGGAAAAGCCCGACGTTCTGGTTCTGGCCGGTTGGAGCGCCCTCATCGGTGCGGTTTCTCAAGGCGGAGACCTTGTAGAATCTTGGGTTAAGCGCCATTTTAAGGTAAAGGATACGGGAAGTATCATTCCCGGCCACGGTGGAATGCTGGACCGGGTGGATGGCCTGCTTGCGGCGGCGCTGGCTGTGGCTATCATCAACGCCGCTGGCCAAGGTAGCCTTTTGACATGGACGTAAACCCTTTGGACATTCAACCCCACACGTCACGCGACACGCCACCGCGCGGCGTCACCATTCTCGGCTCAACCGGGTCCATCGGCTGCAACACGGTGGAGTTAATCGAAAACAACCTAGAACGTTACACCGTCGAAGCCTTGACGGCGAACCGGAACGTTGACCTGTTGGCCGATCAGGCGCGGCGGCTGAAATCGAAAACCGCCGTTCTGGCCGACCCGGCGGGTTATAAGGATTTGAAAAAAGCGCTGTCCGGCACCGGTATCCATGTCGCCGCCGGACCGGAAGCCGTCGTCGAGGCTGCCGAGCAGCCGGCTGACTGGGTGATGGCGTCCATCGTCGGCGCCGCCGGGCTGAAACCGACCCTGTCCGCCGTTCGGCGCGGCGCCACCATCGGCTTGGCCAACAAGGAATGTCTGGTCTCTGCGGGCGACGTTTTCGTTCGCGAAGTAGGCGACTACAACGCCACGCTGCTGCCGGTGGATTCGGAACACAGTGCCATTTTCCAGGTTTTTGATTTTGACAACGCCGAGCGGGTGCACCGGGTCATTCTGACCGCGTCTGGCGGGCCGTTTCGGGAATTCACCCGGGAACAGATGGCAAACGTCACCCCGGAACAGGCCGTGGCCCACCCCAATTGGGACATGGGGGCAAAAATATCTGTCGATTCCGCGACCATGATGAACAAGGGGCTGGAACTGATCGAGGCCTTCCACCTGTTCCCGGTTTCCGGTGAACAGATCGAAATACTGGTCCACCCCCAGTCGGTGATCCATTCCATGGTCGATTACGTAGATGGCTCCGTTCTTGCCCAGCTAGGCACGCCCGACATGCGCACACCCATAGCCTATGCCCTGGCATGGCCTCAACGCATGAGCACCTCGGCGTCCAGGCTGCAACTGGAAGACATCGCCACCCTGACCTTCGAAGCCCCCGATACGGAAAGGTTCCCGGCTCTTCGTCTGGCCCGCCAAGCCTTGGAAACCGGTGGTGCGGCGCCGACTATTCTCAACGCCGCCAACGAAGTCGCGGTCAGTTATTTCCTCACCAATAGCATCGGATTCCTTGACATTGTGCGCATTGTGGAGGAAACCCTTAGCGCCGCTACCGGCGGAAAGCTTGGCAACCTTGACGACGTCGCCGAAGCCGATGCCGAGGCGCGGCGAATTGCCGAAGATCTGGTCGCGGGACTGTAGAAACAACAACAAAGCGCCGGCCTCCTGAACCCCGGCCGGAATGTCTCACCGGAAAACGAATTTATGGATTTCATACTCAATTTCACCTGGTATTACGTTATTCAGTTTCTGATTGTCTTGACGGTTCTGGTCTACGCCCACGAATGGGGCCATTACTGGGTCGCACGGCGCAACGGCGTCCGGGTGGAAGTCTTTTCCATCGGTTTCGGGCCGGAGCTTTTCGGTTGGAACAATAAGGCCGGAACCCGCTGGAAAATAAGCGCAATTCCCCTTGGCGGATACGTCAAAATGCTGGGACAATCGGACCTTCCTGAAGACATCTCCGAAGACGGGGAAGACGAAGACCCGATTAGCGAGGAAGACAAGCCGTTTTCCTTCCAGCACAAGACCCTGGCCCAGCGCGCGGCCATCGTCGTTGCCGGGCCGTTGGCCAATTTCCTGCTGGCCATTGTTCTGTTTGCCGGCCTGATTATGACTGTGGGAACGCCCCGCCATTACGCCGGTGTCGGCAATGTTCTTGAAAATTCAGCAGCAGCCCAGGCCGGCATTAAAGCCGGTGACCGCATCGTGGATATCGACGGAGAAAAGGTTGTCTGGTTTTCCGACCTGGTCCGCATCGTCAGCGCCAAACCCGGTGTCCCGTTGAAAGTTACCATTCTCCGGGGGCAGGGGGAAATAACCCTCCTGGCGACGCCGAAATCGGCAAGCCGCACCGGAGAAGACGGAAAACCCCTTAAAATCG
Source organism: Alphaproteobacteria bacterium (assembly GCA_014382345.1). Classification (GTDB taxonomy): domain Bacteria; phylum Pseudomonadota; class Alphaproteobacteria; order Rhodospirillales; family Casp-alpha2; genus Casp-alpha2. Next base: position 10,705 of record JACNJX010000020.1, on the reverse strand, counting down.
GCATGTTGGGCGTCCGTTTCGATCCCGAGCAGGCCGAATATGAACGCCAAGCCCCCTGGACGGCAGCCTGGATGGGGGTACGCCAGACGTATGCCCTGACCGAGAATATTCTGACCTATCTGGGCGAAATGATCACCGGCGCCCGGGGTGCCGAAGATCTTGGCGGGCCGCTCAGAATCGCCAAACTGTCAGGCCAGATGGCGCAAGGGGGAATCGACAACCTGATCTTTTTCATGGCCGCCCTGTCCGTTAATTTGGGCTTGATTAACCTTTTCCCAATTCCTTTGCTTGATGGTGGGCACTTAATGTTTTTCGTCGCCGAAGCCATTCGGGGGCGGCCTTTGAATGCTCGCGCGCAAGAATACGGTTTCCGTTTTGGGCTGATTCTGGTATTGATTCTAATGGTTTTCGCTACTTGGAACGATTTAGTTCACCTGAGAGTTATAGAGTTCATCAAAGATCTCATAACCTGATTTTCGTAACCTGGGGGTTTCATTGAAGGGCTTTTATCGCACCTTTGCGGTTGGATTGTATGTTTTGGGTCTCGGTCTGTTTCCGGTGTCTGCACCGGCAATAGCCGATTCGGCTCAAGGCGCCGTTCAACTTGCCCAATCCTCCGGTGCCATCAAGGAGATCACCGTCGAGGGAGCCCAACGAATCGCGCCTGAAACGATCAAATCCTATCTGCTGGTGCAGACCGGCGACGCCTTTAATCCCGGCAAGATCGACAGGTCCCTGAAAAGCCTCTTTACAACCGGCCTTTTCGCCGACGTTTCTCTGCACCGGAAAGGCGACACCCTGGTCGTCAGAGTGGTTGAAAACCCAGTCATCAACCGCATCGCCTTCGAAGGCAATGCCGAAGTCGATTCCGACGACCTCAGGGTTGAAACATCCTTGCGCCCACGAGTGATTTACACCCGCACCAAGGTTCAAAAAGACGTCAAGCGCATCCTCGCCATTTACCGCAGTACCGGCCGGTTCGCCGCTACCGTCGAACCCAAGGTCATTCAACTGGAGCAAAACCGGGTCGATCTGGTGTTTGAAATCAACGAAGGGGATTTGACCGAAATCCGTTCCATCCGCTTCGTCGGCAACCGGGAATTTGGCGACAGCCGCCTGCGCGGCGTCATCCGTACGCGGCAAAGCACTTGGTGGCGGTTCCTGTCATCCGACGACAAATACGATCCGGACCGGGTCACCTTTGACCGGGAACTGCTCCGGCGGTTCTATCTTTCCGACGGCTTTGCGGACTTCCGGGTGATGTCCGCCGTCGCCGAGTTGACACCCGACCGCAAGGACTTTTTCCTCACCTATACCGTGGATGAAGGCGCCAGGTACCGTTTCGGCAAGGTCGAAATTCAAGCCCGCTTGCGGAACCTGAAGGTCGAGGACATCAGTGGAGAGCTCGAATTCGAACAAGGCGACTGGTATGACCAGGATGCCGTCAATAAGGCGATCCGGAAGCTGACGGACAAGGTCGGCGACCTGGGATTCGCCTTCATTGACATTCGCCCGCGCATAAACCGGGACCGGGAAAAACGTATCATTGATGTTGTTTTTGAAGTCAACGAAGGCCCCCGAGTCTTCGTTGAACGCATCGATATCGTCGGCAACGTTCGTACCCAGGACAAGGTTATCCGCCGCGAATTCCGTCTGGTCGAAGGAGATGCCTTCAACTCCTCCAAGATGCGCCGGTCTCGCCAACGGATTCAGAACCTGGGGTTTTTTGAAACCGTCAGTGTCGAACGCCAGCCCGGAAGTGCGCCGGATAAAACCGTGGTCAAGGTCGATGTCCAGGAAAAATCCACCGGACAGCTTTCCTTCGGCGCCGGTTTTTCCACCACCAACGGCTTTCTCGGCGATATCGGAATTTTGGAAAAGAACTTCCTTGGCAAGGGGCAGCAGTTGTCCCTCAAGGTGACCCTGGCCGCGTTGAAAAGCGAGATCGACCTGTCCTTTACCGAACCCTATTTTCTAGGCCGTGAAATTCGCGCCGGATTTGATATTTTCCGGGTCAGCCAGGATTTGCAGGACTTTTCCTCCTTTGACACGGATACCACCGGCTTCGGGCTGCGCGGCGGCTACCGCATTACCGAAGACCTGCGTCAGGACTGGGGGTACTCTTTCCGGCTGTCGAAAATTTCCGATATCGCCAATGATGCCTCTCAACTGATCCAGGCCGCCGCCGGAACGGAAACCACATCGCAGGTTTCCCATTCCATCACCTACGACAAACGCGACAGCGCCATTTTGCCGACGGATGGTTTCGTCGTTCGGGTGCGTAACGACCTGGCCGGACTGGGCGGCAGCGTCAGGCATTTTCGCAACCACATCAAAGCCGCCAAGTACTATCCCATTGCCGACCAATGGGTCGCCTCGGCGAGCGGTAGTGCCGGGTATATCGTCGGGTTGGGCGATGACGTGAACGTACTGGAAAGGTTTTTCATCGGTGGCGATAACCTCCGGGGCTTCGCTTCGCGGGGGGTCGGGCCTCGGGACTCCCTAACCGAAGATGCTCTCGGCGGAGAATGGTTTTATACAGGCTCCCTGCAACTGGACTTCCCATTAGGGCTTCCCGATGATTTCGGGATCGGTGGCCGCGCCTTTACCGATTTCGGCAGCATTGGAAAGCTCAGCCCCACTGCTTCTTACGTCCAGGATGAAACCAGTTTACGCGCATCCGCCGGCATCGGCCTGACCTGGACGTCCCCCTTCGGCCCGGTCGGCATGGATGCCGCCCTTCCCATTATCAAGGAAGATTTTGACCTTACCGAAAATATTCGGGTTAATTTCGGAACACGTTTTTAGGAGATTACATTGTCACACATATTCAAAATTTTCCTCACACTGCTGTTGGGTGCCTTTGTCTTTGTCTCCCCCGTACAGGCTCAGCAAAAAGCCCAGCCAGCAAAAGACAAGAGCAAAAAAGACCTTGTTCCGGTAAGGATTCCGTTTGCTGTCCTGGATGTTCAGAAAATTCTCCGAAATGCCAAAGCGGTTAAGAACATCCGCGATCAGATCACCGCCTACGGCACCGGTTTTGAAAAAGAAATTGAAAAGGAACGTGAAGCCCTGCGCAAGGCCAATCAAGAACTGGCCCGCCAGCGCACCATTCTGGCGCCCGAGGCCTTCGCCGAAAAACGCCGGGAATTTGAACAGAGGGTGGTCGAGGTTCAACGCATGGTGCAGAAGCGCCAGAGAGACCTGGACGGAACACGCGCCAAGGCCATGAACGAGGTCAACAAGTCCTACATTTCGATTATCGAAAAACTGGCGACCGAAAGAAATCTGGCCATGATCATCCGCAAGGCCCAAACCGCCTACGCGGCGACCTCGCTGGACGTCACCAATGAGGTCCTCGCCCGCCTGGACAAGAATCTGCCCACGGTAAAGGTTGTAAAGCCCGGGAAATAATCGTGGCCGACCCTCGTTTCTATTCCGCCAAAGGCCCCTTCAGCCTGCAGGAACTGGCTGAAACCGCCGGAGTGGACATAGGGGGGAGCGCCGATCAAGATGCCCGCTTTACCGATGTCCAGCCCCTGGATGCTGCCGGGCCGGATCACGTCAGTTTTCTCGACAATAAGCGCTACGTCGAACAGTTCACCCAAAGCCGGGCCGGAGCCTGTCTGGTGCACCCCGATCACGCCGAAAAGGCCCCCGATGGCATGGCGCTGCTGTTGAGCGATGAGCCCTACCGCGCTTATGCCCGTGTCGCCGCGGCTTTTTACCCCAATGCCGGGGTCCTGACCCTTCCCGCCGGTACGCCCGTGATTGACGATACCGCCACCATTGATGAAGGGTGCTATATTGCGCCCGGCGCCGTTATCGGGGCCAACGCGGAAATCGGTCCGGGCTGCCGGATCGGCCCCAATTCGATGATCGGGCCGGGCGTCGTCATGGGCCGGGATTGCGTCATCGGACCCAACGTCTCCATTGCCTACAGCCTTCTCGGCGAGAGAGTCACGGTTCTTGCCGGCGCCCAGATCGGCCAGGACGGGTTCGGGTTCTCGCCGGGAAAGAAAAAACACCTCAAGGTGACGCAATTGGGGCGGGTCATTATCGGGGATGACGTCGATATCGGCGCCAACACCACCATCGACCGAGGTAGTGGGCCGGATACGGTAATCGGGGCCGGAACAAAAATTGATAATCTTGTCCAGATCGCCCATAACGTGAAGTTGGGCCGGAACTGTTTCGTGGTCAGCCAGGTCGGAATTTCCGGCAGCACCGAAATCGGCGATTTCGTCGTGCTCGGTGGTCAGGCCGGACTGGCCGGACATCTGGTTATTGGCAACGGGGCTCGCATCGGCGCAAAAAGCGGCGTCATGGGCAATATCGAGACCGGCGCCACCGTCGGCGGCTTCCCGGCCCGCCCGTTAAAGGAATGGCTTCGCGGCATTGCCGTGTTGCGGCGTCTCGCACTCAAAAAGGTCAAGTAGTTTATGGACGAAACACCCCCCACGAAAACCAAGCAAGTCCTGAACCAGGACGACATCAAGGCCATGATTCCGCACCGGGACCCGTTCCTGCTGATTGACGAGGTCCGTGACTTGGTGCCGGACGAAAAGGCCACCGGTTACAAGAACGTCACCGGAGAAGAGGACTTTTTCAAAGGCCATTTTCCCGGCCACCCCATCATGCCGGGAGTCTTGATCGTCGAGGCTATGGCACAGACGTCGGCAGTTCTGGTAATCGGTACGCTCGGCCAGCAGACCGGCAGCGTCGTGTATTTCATGTCCGTCGAGCAGGCCCGTTTCCGCAAGCCGGTTTTTCCCGGCAACCGGCTGGAACTGCATGTCGACAAGCTCCAGAACCGGGGCAAGGTCTGGAAATTCGAGGGCAAGGCCCGGGTCGGCGATACTCTGGTTGCCGAAGCCATCTTTACCGCCATGATCGTGAATCCGAAATGAGCGACATTCATCCCACAGCCATCGTCGAGAAGGCCGCAAAAATCGGCAAGGATGTTTCCATCGGGCCGTATTCCATTGTTGGTCCGGATGTGGAACTCGGCGACGGGGTCGAGCTTCTGTCCCATGCTGTGGTTTGCGGCCACACCACGGTCGGCCCCAATACGCGGATTTTTCCGTTTTCCTCCATCGGCCATCAGCCCCAGGACCTGAAATACAAGGGCGAAGCATCCCGCCTTATCATCGGGGCGAACAACGTTATCCGCGAACACGTCACCATGAACCCTGGCACCGAGGGCGGCGGCATGACGACCCGCATCGGTGACAACTGCCTGTTCATGATCGGCGCGCACGTCGCCCATGACTGCCAGATCGGCGACAATGTTATCCTGGTCAACAGCGCCACCCTGGCCGGGCATGTTTCCATCGAGGAATGGGCCATTATCGGCGGACTGTCGGCAGTGCACCAGTTCGTGCGCATCGGCAAGCACGCCATGATCGGCGGCAAGACCGGCGTCGCCGAAGACGTCATCCCCTACGGCTCGGTAATCGGCAATCGCGCGCGGCTGTCGGGTCTTAACATCGTCGGCCTGAAACGCCGCGACTTTTCGCGCGAGGACATTCACAACCTGCGCAAGGCCTACCGCCTGATTTTCGCCGAGGAAGGAACCCTGGCCGAACGCATCCAGGATGTCGCCGAATTGTTCCCGGACACGGAACCCGTGCGCGACATCATCGATTTCATCACTGCGGATTCGTCCCGATCCATTTGCCAGCCAAAACTAAAAGATGCCGCCTAAACTCGGTATCCTTGCCGGGGGCGGGCAATTGCCGGAGCTGATTGTCCAGGTATGCCTGGACAGCGGACGGGAATTTTTCATCATCGCCCTTGAAGGACAGGCCGCCCCGGGTGCCTTCACAGGCCATCCTCATGCCCGGGTTCGCTTGGGCGCCGCCGGTGAAGCTATTCGTCATCTCAAGGATGCCGGTTGCAAGGATCTGGTCATGGCCGGCTCCGTGGTCCGGCCAAGCATTTCCATGCTTCGCCCCGATGCCTGGACGGCGCGCTTTTTTGCCACCACGGGAGCCAAAGCGCTGGGCGACGACGGCCTGCTGACGGCCCTGATCAGTACCCTGGAAGAGAAGGAAGGATTCCGCATCGTCGGCTCCGATGGCCTTCTGCCCGGCCTGATCGCAACGTCAGGCCCTTACGGTCGCCTGAAACCCGGCCCTGAAGACGAACAGGATATCCATGCGGGTATTCTGGCGGCGCAAGGGATAGGCCGGCTGGATATCGGCCAGGCGGCCGTCGCCCGCGACGGCCGCATACTGGCCACCGAAGATCACAAAGGCACCGACGCTCTGTTGCTGCAGGTGGGATCGCAAAGCAAAAAGGCCACTGGGGGCGTCCTGGTAAAGGTTAAAAAACCGGGGCAGGAAAGCCGCGTCGACCTCCCCGCTATCGGCCCCGATACCGTGCGTGCCGCTGCCCAGGCAGGCCTTCGTGGCATCGCCGTCGAAGCAGGTGGCGCCCTGGTGCTGGATCGCGATGGCCTGGCCAAAGCCGCCGATGAGGAGGGTGTATTTGTTGCCGGTGTTTCCGTTCCTGCGCCCGGACCGCTGATCTTTCTCAGCGCCGGAGAACCGTCTGGTGATCTTCTGGGCGCGCGGCTGATGCAGGCGCTTAAGGACAAAACCGAGGGCCGCGTCGTCTTTGCCGGGGTCGGCGGCCCGCACATGGAAAAACAAGGCCTGAGCAGCTTGTTCCCCATGTCCGATCTTACCGTGATGGGGGCGCTGGAAGTCTTGCCCCGTCTTCCCCGGATTCTCGGCCGCATTTCCCAAACCGTGGCCTCAGCCGTTCGCCTGCGTCCCGACGCCGTGGTGACTATCGATTCGCCGGATTTCAATTTCCGTGTTGCTAAACGGCTAAAGGGCCAGGGCATTCCGCTTATTCATTATGTCGCCCCTTCGGTCTGGGCGTGGCGGCCCGGTCGGGCGGTAAAAATCGCGGGCTTTCTCGATCACCTGATGACCCTGTTGCCGTTCGAGCCGCCTTACTTCGAGGCCGAGGGCCTCAAGGCCACTTTTACCGGCCATTCCGTTTTGGACGGCGGCGCGGAGCGTGGCGACGGAGCCGATTTCAGAAAACGCCACGGCATCGCCAAGGGAGAAACCGTAATTGCCGTTCTGCCGGGCAGCCGGCAGGGCGAGGTTTCTCGCCTGGGCCCCGTGTTCGGGGAAACGCTGAAGCTACTAAAAAAGAAGTTTCCCGGTCTCCGTATCGTCGTTCCCACTGTCGATACCGTGGCCTCCACTGTGCGTGGCATGACCGACGGTTGGCCGGGGCCGGTCACCGTCGTCGAAGGGGAGGCGGAGAAATTCAACGCCTTCGACGCCGCCGACGTGGCGCTGGCGGCGTCGGGCACGGTCGGCCTGGAATTGGCCATGGCAAAGACGCCCGCCATCATCGCTTACAAGACCAATGCCCTGACGTGGTTTCTGGTGCGCGCCCTGATCAAGGTCCGCTTCGCTCATCTGGTAAACCTGATCCTGAACCGCGAAGCGATCCCCGAATTCCTGCAAGGCCAATGCCACCCGGACGTGATGGCGGCGGCACTGAAAGGCCTGCTGGCAGATCCCGGCATGCGGGAAAAACAAAGGGCGGCTTACGAAGAGGCCCTCAAACAACTCCGCCCGGAAGGACTTTCACCAGCCGAACGGGCAGCGGAAACGGTGCTCGCCCTGATCAGCAACAAGGGCAATTAACCGGAAAAATGCCGGTCAATTTGCGGTTGTTCTATTTCCGTTTGTGCAGGGGCTTGTACTTGCGCTCCACAGACCCCGTGAACAGCTGCCGCGGGCGGCCGATCTTCTGGGACGGGTCTTCGATCATCTCATTCCACTGCGCAACCCAGCCCACTGTGCGCGCCACCGCGAACAGGACGGTAAACAGGCTGGTCGGGATGCCCATGGCCTTGAAGATGATACCGGAATAGAAATCCACGTTGGGATAGAGCTTCTTGGAGATGAAGTACTTGTCTTCAAGCGCGATGCGCTCCAACTCCACGGCGATATCCAGCAGCGGTTCGTCATCGATACCCAATTCATCGAGAACCTCATGACAGGTCCGTTCCAGAACCTTGGCGCGGGGGTCGAAGTTCTTGTAGACCCGGTGCCCAAAGCCCATCAGACGGAACGGGTCGTTCTTGTCCTTGGCGCGTTTGATGAAATCCGGAATATTCTTCGTATCGCCGATTTCCGTCAGCATATTGAGCACCGCCTCATTGGCGCCACCGTGTGCCGGCCCCCAAAGCGATGCGATCCCGGCGGCAATACAGGCAAACGGGTTGGCGCCACTGGACCCAGCCAGGCGAACCGTCGAAGTCGATGCATTCTGCTCATGATCGGCGTGCAAAATCAGAATTCGGTCCAGCGCCCTGGCCAAAACCGGATTGACCTTGAACTCCTCGCACGGGTTACCGAACATCATGTAGAGCAGGTTTTCCGAAAAATTTAAGTCGTTGCGCGGATACATGAAGGGCTGGCCCAGCGTATATTTGTAGGCCATGGCGGCAATGGTCGGCATTTTCGCCACCAGCCGGTAAGATGCGATCATCCGGTGCCTGGGGTCGGTGATATCGGTGCTGTCGTGATAGAAGGCAGATAACGCGCCGACGACGCCGCACATCACGGCCATGGGATGGGAATCCCGCCGGAAGCCACGGAAAAAGTAGTTCAACTGTTCGTGCAGCATGGTGTGGTAGGTGATACCGGATTCGAATTTTTTCTTCTGCTGCGGGCTCGGCAGGTCGCCGTACAACAACAGGTAACTCACCTCCGTGAAATCGGACTGCTCGGCCAGCACGTCGATGGGATAGCCCCGGTACAACAGGACTCCCTTTTCGCCGTCAATGAAGGTGATATTCGATTCACAACTGCCCGTCGAGGTAAAACCGGGGTCGTACGTAAAACACCCGGTGTCCGCGTATAGGCTACGCACATCAATCACGTCCGGACCCATGGAGCCCTTTATGACCGGTAGTTCGTAGGATTGTCCGGATCGGTTATCGGTCAGGGTGAACGTCTCGGAAGACCCCTTTGTGTTCTGTTTGTCGCTCATGGATGCCTTCTCCTCCTACCTTGGTTTTTATTAACCGGCTTGGGCGTTTCGTCATTATACCCCTTTTAAGCGCGTTCAAGAAAGTCCGAGAGACGCCCCAGAGTTTCCTCACGGCCAAGAATCTCCATCACCTCGAAAATTCCGGGCGAAACCGTGCGTCCACTAAGCGCCGCGCGAAGGGGTTGGGCCGCCTTGCCGAGCTTGATGTCGGCTTCCTCGGCATAACCGCGGACGGTGGCCTGCAGGTTTTCGGCATTCCAATCATCGAGATTCCGCAAGCGGTCCCGCAGATGACCGACATGGTCCCGGCCTTCGCCTTCGACAAGATTTTGCGCCTTTTCATCCAAATCAAACGGCCTGGCCCGGGCATAGATCTCGGCGCCCTCCGCCAACTCAATCAAGGTTTTTGCACGTTCCTTAATGCCGGCCATGCCCTTGAGCAGCCGGCTTTCGGCCTCTTCCGACAAAGCCTCGCCAAGGGTTTCCCGCAAGCGGGGCAGTACGAGTTCGAGCAGACGCGCGTCATCGCTTTCACGGATATAATGCCCGTTCAGGCTTGTGAGCTTGTCCATGTCGAAGCGTGCCGCCGCACGCCCGACGCTTTCCAGGCCGAACCATTCGACCGCCTGTTCGCGGCTGATGATTTCATCGTCGCCGTGGCTCCAGCCAAGCCTGAGCAGGTAGTTGCATACCGCCTCGGGCAAAAAGCCCAAGTCGCGGTAAGCCTCGACGCCGAGCGCGCCGTGACGCTTCGACAGTTTCGCGCCATCGGCGCCGTGGATCAGCGGAATATGGGCGAACGCAGGGACGTCCCAGCCCAGCAGGCTGTAAATTTGCGTCTGGCGGAAGGCATTGGTCAGGTGGTCGTCGCCGCGAATGACGTGGGTAACGCCCATATCATGATCGTCGACGACGACGGCCAGCATATAGGTCGGCGTCCCATTGGCGCGCAGCAAAATCATGTCGTCCAGTTGTTCGTTGGCAACCGTCACCTCACCCTGGACCAGGTCCTGGATCACTGTTTCACCGACCAGGGGCGCTTTCATGCGGATCACCGGGTCGACACCCTCGGGCGCATCAGCCGGATCGCGATCGCGCCAGCGCCCGTCATAGCGCATCGAGCGGCCTTCGGCGCGCGCCGCGTCTCGCATCTCCTGAAGTTCTTCCGCCGAGCAGTAACACTTATAGGCCTTGCCTTCGGCCAACAGTTGTTCGGCGATTTCGGCGTGTCGGGCGGCGCCGGAAAATTGCGATACGGCGTCGCCGTCCCAGTCCAGCCCCAGCCACTTCAGGCCTTCGTAGATCGCGGCCACGGCCTCATCACTGGACCGCTTGCGGTCGGTGTCTTCGATCCGCAGCAGAAACCGTCCGCCGGAACCGTATTCGGCATGGTGCTTGGCGAACAGCCAGTTATACAATGCGGTGCGGGCCCCGCCGATGTGCAGGAATCCGGTGGGTGAGGGCGCAAAACGGGTAACAACGGTCATGGCGGGAGGCATTCGCTTTTTTTGGGGGGTAACGGGGTCGGCGCGGGGGGAGGATCATAGCTTTCCCGCCGACGCAGTAAAACCATTAAAATAAAGGGGGGTTCATGGGGGGGGGAGGGGGTTTTATCCCTCTTTCGGGAAACCGGGGTTTCTGGCACGGGCCTGCCGGCTGTTGAAATTCCCAACCC
>JACNJX010000053.1 GCA_014382345.1 Alphaproteobacteria bacterium | reverse complement strand
CCGCGGTTTTGGTGTCCGCCTCTACGCGTTTCACCAGCACGCGGTCATGCAGTGGCTTAAGCTTCATCGTTCGTTCTCCATGAACTCGTTTGATTTTCAAAGATTTAGGCTGCGCTGTTAGCACTCGCCTGTTATGAGTGCCAGTGATTTAGGGGGGATCGCCCGTCCTGTCAAGGCCGCCGCCCGTGTTTTATTCGTTAACAGTCTTTACGGTGTTTTATGGACCGGCCCATCAGCGTTCGGTAACACCGGGGTGGCGCGCCACCACGGAAGCGTCCCAGATGGCGATCAGGCGCGAGCGGAACCTAAAGGTCATCAACGGTTCGGCGAGAAGGATCGGCTTGTCGTGATAGGCGATGATCCTGCCCTTCGGATGGGTCTTGATGAAATTCGCCGTGTCGGGGCTGAACATGCCGACCTGGGCAATCGGTTTGGTCAGGCGGCCCAGGAAATTGTACTGGCCGTGGTACTTGCTGTAGTTGGCCAGCGGTACGCCCTGTTTCTGCCACTCGGCCAGTTGCATGGCCACGGGTTTAAGGTCGTAAACGGCCCTCAGAACGGGGCGCATGGCGAGATGGCTGGCCACCACCACCACCGCGCTCAAAGAGCCGATCACGGCGATGCGCGCCGGCAGCGCCCAGCGCCCGGACGTAAACGCGCCCAGGCCCGCAGCAACGATCACCAGCCCCCATGGCGCGGCGACCATACCCAGCCACGGCGGCATTGCAGCGGGAAGCGGCCAACCATGCAGACCGGTCAGGGCGACACCCAATCCCAGAACAAACAGGCCCGGCAGCACCGGGTCCCAGGCGGATTTTTTGTCCTCCGCCTCCACAGCCGTCAACAGGCGGACCAGAACCAGAGCAATCGCCGGCAGCTCGGGCAGCAGATAATGCGGCTGCTTGCCGCTGATCAGGGAGAACACAACGAACGCCGGCACGATCCAGGCAATGCAGAAACGGAGACCGCCGTCCTTGTTCCCGTCCTTGAAACGCCGCCCGGCTTTAGAAACGGCCCGCCAGATGGGCGGCCAGATCAGCCACGGCAGCAGCATTACGGGCAGCACCACCATGTACCACCACCAGGGCCGGGCATGGGCGAAGGAACTGGTCACCCGGCCCGCCGACTGGCCCCAGAAAATAGCCTCGCGGTATGCCTCGACGCCGGCGATGCCGGCCGGGATCGCCCAGGCCAGCCCGATCGCGGCGCCTAATAGCACTGCCCCCAAAATGCCCGCGTACCAGCGCCCCCAACCGGCGGAACCACCTTGCAGATGACGTCCCCATAGCGGCGCCATTAGCGCCACCGGCAGGATATGCAGCAAAATCGCCGGCCCCTTGGTCAGCACGCCGAGGCCGATCCCGAGGCCCATCAGGGCGAACCCGGTCCAGGGTTTCGAGGCCCACGCCCGCACCACGCCGAGCAGGCCCAGCAGCGTACAGAAGGCCAGGATCATGTCGAACATGGTCAGCGTCGTATAGAGCGACCAGAAAAGCCCGCCGAAGGCGACCAGCGGCGCGTACAGGGTGATCGGGGCGTTATCCTCACCCGGCCACAAGACGCGGGCCAGCCGGGCCGTCAGGAAAAGACTGGCCAGCCCGAACAGCGGCGCCACCAGACGGGGCCACCAGTCGTTGACGCCGAAGACGCCCCAACCCAGGTTAATCAGCCAGAACAGCAACGGCGGCTTGTGGCTGTAGGTCTCGCCGTTGAGATGCGGCACCAGGAAATCGCCGCCGAACCACATCTCCCAGGCGACTGCGAGATAACGGGTTTCGTCCATCGGCAGCAGCGGCCGGGCGAACAGCGCCGCCGCCATCACCACGAGCCACAACCCCGTCCATATCCAGGGTGTCCGAAAGGTCGAAACAGTCATCAGGAACCGGTTTCCGTACCCAGTTCGCGATCCACATCGTCATCAAAAGTCATGCCGTGACGATAGCGGCGATAGAGGTAAACGCCAAGCACACCCGACAGCACGAACAGGACGGCGGACAGGCTGATGCGGAAGGCCGGGTCAAAGCTGATGCCGCTGCCGACCAGCGCAAAGACGATGGTCTGCGGCAGGTAGCCGATCAGCGAGCCGGTAAAAAACGGCGTGGCGCGCACGCCCGACACCCCGGCAGCCAGATTGGTCGCCAGATTGCTGCCGACCGGCAAAAACCGGATCAACAAGGTCATCAACAACGGGTTGTAGCTGAGGAAAGCGTCGATGCGTTTCACCTTGGCGGGAAACTTGTGAACGACGAAACCGCGGCCGAGAAACCGCGCATAATAAAACGCCGCGACACAGCCCAGCGTCGTCGCCGCCAGCGCCATGCCCGTGCCTTCGACAAAACCGAAGGCATAGCCGCCGAGAAAGCCGATGATCTGGCGCGGCAGGCCGAGAGCCGTAAACACCAGCCCGAGACCGAGGAAGACAAAGATCCCGTTCGTCCCCCGGCCACGCACATAGGCGTCGATCCAGGCTTCGTCGAACATTGCGCCCAGCCCGGTGGACTTGAGGGCGAAACCGACCAGCACCAGCGAGACAAACAACGCCAGCCCGCGAAGCAGAACACCCGAGCTCATGCGCCAGAATCCCCGGGCTCGCCCGGTGTCTGTTCGGAGTCCCTTTGCGCCCGTAACACCCGGCGCTTCAGCCACAACACGCCGAACAGGTCGACGATGCCGACGCCCAAGCGGTCGAATAGCCCGTAATTGCTGGCCCCCCGCTCGCGGGGCCGGTGGTTGACAACAACTGAAACCACGCGCCCGCCGCCACGGATCATCAGGGCGGGGAGAAACCGGTGCATGTGATCGAACGCCGGAAGGTCCAGAAAGGCCTGGCGCGGGAAGACCTTGAGTCCGCAGCCGGTATCCGGTGTCGCGTCGCCCAGAAGGCCGGCACGTACGCCGTTGGCGATGCGCGACGACAGCCTTTTAAGCAAGGTATCGCGGCGTTTGGCCCGGTGGCCCGCGATCATCAGGCGCTCACGGTCCCGGGTCTCCGCATACGCCGCCAACAGGGCCGGAATATCGGCCGGGTCGTTCTGTCCGTCACCGTCCAGGGTCACGATCACGGCCGCGCGGGCGGCCTTGACGCCGGTGCGGATGGCGGCGCTTTGCCCGGCGGATGCGGCGTGGCGGATGACGGTCAGTTCGGGACAGGATTGTTTTTCGCGCGCCAGCGCGTCCGGCGTAGCGTCATCGCTGCCGTCGTCCACATAGACAATCTCGTAAGGCGCCCAGCCTGCAAGCCCGGAAAGCGCCGCCCGGATTTCGCCAATCAGGGGCGCGATGTTGTCGGCCTCGTTCTTCACCGGCACGACGACAGAGACGCCGGGAGCACCGCCGGTGGAACTGGATTTGGAAGCGTCTGCGGTCAAAGAATTTTGCCTGTCCGATGCAACGGAAATTCAAGGGGCTGGTATAGCGCCCGGCCCGGTCAACGAAAAGCCCTTTCCCGCCAAAACAACCGGTTTCAACCCGCCTCCTTCGCCGTCAGGCGGTCCAGCCGGAGCCGCTGGCGTTCGTCCGTCAGCCGCCGGGACGCCGCCAGGACGGCGACAAAGGTGCCGAGCCCGGTACCGCCGGCGATCAGGAAGATGATCAAAATCTGGTATTTGACCGCCTCCACCGGCTCGACGCCGGCGAGAATCTGCCCCGTCATCATGCCGGGCAGCGACACCAGTCCGGCGGCGGCCATGCTGTTGGTGATCGGGATCAGTCCGGCACGGATGGCGTCGCGCATGACGCCTCGCATGGCGTGTTTCATGTCCCGGCCCAGCATCAATTGCGCCTCTATTGCCGAGCGCTGCTGCACGGCGCCGGTCAGCAACCTGTCCAGGCCAAGGCTAACGCCGTTCATGGTGTTGCCCAGGATCATGCCGAGGATGGGTAGCGCGTAGCGCGGATCGTACCAGGGGTCGGCTTGAATTTGCGTCGACAGGCCAAACACGGTGACGATCAGCCCCGCCGTCATCATCGACCCGGTGCCGATGCCGTACGACCAATAGCCCGCGAAGCGGCGGTCCTGGCGGGCCATCGCCTCGCGCCCGGCGAACAGCACCATGACCAGCGCGGCCAAGCCCGTGTACAGGGGCGAGGACAGCGCAAACAGGGCCTTCAGCACCAGCCCGACCATGGTCAGTTGCACCATCATGCGGGTGCCCGCGATCAGCAGCCGTTTGCCGAGCCCCAGGCGGAAGGCTAGCGACAGCCCGGCGTTGACAAACAGCAGGCACGCGGCCAGCGCGATATCCCAGTAACTGAGTACGGCGTAGCTCATGGCGTCTGCGCCAATGGATCAACGGGAGAGAGCACGCCTTTATCGATGGCGAACCGCCGCGTCGCCAAACGCGCCGCCTGGGCTGCATCATGGGTGACGACGACCAGCCCCAGGCCCTGGCCGATACGCTCATGCAGCATGCTTTCGACCTTGGCGATAGCCTCCGGGTCGAGGCCCGAGGTCGGCTCGTCCAGCAACAGCACCTTCGGCGCTGCCTGGAACGCGCGGACCAGCGCCAGACGCTGACGCTCGCCGGTCGACAGGCGCGATATTTCCCAGCCCATGGCGTCCGCCGGCAACCCCAGCCGGACGGCCAGGGGAAGGGCGAGATCGGGGTCCTGGAAATGCGCCGCCACCCGGTCCGACCACCAGCCGGCTTCCGCCGGAACATAGATGACATCGCTGCGCCAAACCGGCGCCGGCACCGCGTCGCGGGATTGGCCATCGAGCGAGACCTCGCCGGTGTTGGGGTCGAGGTCGGCAATGGCGCGCATGAGAATGGATTTTCCGGCGCCCGACGGGCCGCTGACGGCGATGCATTCGCCGTCCTCAAGGCTCAGGTCCACCGGCGCCAGGCCGGGACGGGTCAGGTTTCGGATTTCAAGCACGGCGGTGCCTCCCCTTAAAACATCTTGGCCGACGCCACGCCCCCCGGCAAGCGGCAGGCCCCGGCGGACCCGCCGGGAAAAGCTAGAATCAGCGCGCGGAAGGGGATTCCGGGTGTCCGGCACACCTCCGGCGTGAGCCCTTCAAGCATATGTTTTCGTTGACTCATTTACGCCTGCATAAAAAACACTTGGCAGCAACACCTAAACCGGGGTATTTCCCGCTCAACATGCAAAAGATTTCGAAAACCGTTTTCGAAATGAGCGCGATGTCCCGTCGTGTAAACCGGGACTCCCTCCAATCCGAACCCCAACTCCGGCTAGCGGCCGACACACCGGCCCCTTACCCTGCACCAAGGCCCAAACGGCCTGCCTGCGGGTTGGCTTCGGACGTCTGAAGTCTGGCCATGAATCCGGTCAGAAAAATCTTTAATAAAAGCATGATCGGAAATTAGGAAAGATGTCAGAGCAATATAAAGAAACCACGACCAAAGACCTCAGCAAGTTATTCAAACTCGAACGTACCATCCACGAAATATCAACCGTACCGGTCATCGGCATAGGCATCGCCGCGGTGTTCCTGTCCGTCATCTGGCTGGCCACCCACACCCTGACCGCCGGGGTCGATAACCAGGCCTACATTGTCGCCGCCGGCGTCATCGGCGGCTATATGGCGCTGAACATCGGCGCCAATGACGTCGCCAACAACGTCGGACCGGCCTTTGGCGCGAAATCCCTGACCATGCTGGGCGCCCTTGCCATTGCCGCCGTGTTCGAAACCGCGGGCGCGCTGATTGCAGGCGGCGACGTGGTCAAGACCATCTCGAAAGGCATCATCGATCCGGCGCTGATCCCGAACACCGAAATTTTCCTGATGTTGATGATGTCGGCGCTGTTGGCCGCGGCACTCTGGATCAATTTCGCCACCGTCGTCGGCGCGCCGGTTTCGACCACCCATTCCATCGTCGGCGGCGTCCTCGGCGCCGGCATCGCGGCCGCCGGGTTTTCCGTGGTGAACTGGTATGTGATGAGCAAAATCGCCGCCAGTTGGGTAATCTCCCCGGTTCTGGGCGGCATCATCGCGGCCATGTTCCTGGCCTTCATCAAGAAACAGGTGCTCTATCAGGAAGACACCATCACCGCGGCCAAGAAGTGGGTGCCGATCCTGGTCGCCCTGATGTCCGGCGTGTTCGCCGCCTATCTGTCGGTTAAGGGCCTGAAACGAATCTGGAAGCCGGAACCGTGGATGGTGACGCTGATCGGCGCGGGCTTTTTCGCCGCCACCTACGCCATCATCAATCCGCTGATCGCAAAACGGGCGGACGGCATGGAGAACACCAAAAAAACCATCCGCAACATGTTCCACCTGCCGCTGATCTGTGCCGCGGCGCTACTGTCCTTCGCCCACGGCGCCAATGACGTCGCCAATGCGGTGGGGCCCTTGGCCGCCATCGTCAACAGCGCATCGACCGGGGCCATGGCCGGGGGCAAGGTCGGCATCCCGCCATGGGTGATGTTCGTCGGCGCTGCAGGCATCACTATGGGACTAATGTTGTTCGGGCCGAAGCTGATCCGCACCGTCGGCAACAAGATCACCCGCATGAACCCCATGCGGGCCTATTGCGTGGCGCTGTCGGCCGCTATCACGGTGATTGTGGCCTCCGCGCTGGGCCTGCCGGTGTCGTCCACCCATATCGCCGTCGGCGCGGTGTTCGGCATCGGGTTCTTCCGCGAATTCCACGGCGCGCGCGGCGCGCACATGGGCGGCTATAAGAACAAAGACACCGCCCCGTCGTCCCAGCGCCCGCCATCGAAATGGGACCTGCTGCCGACAGCCGAAAAGGCCAAACGCAAAAAACTGGTGCGCCGCCAATACCTGTGGACCATCGTCGCGGCCTGGCTGATTACGGTGCCCCTGTCGGCGCTGTTCGCTGGCGTGATCTTTTTCGCGCTCAAGGGTGCTTTCAGCTAACGCCTTCCGCTGAAAGACTTTCTTTACCCCTATGCCCTAATACCAAGGAACAGATATCCTTGGTATTAGGGCCCGTCGAACGGCCCCTGGGGGGGATGAGCCATGCTCACCTATGACGCCATGATTAAACGGCTGCGCCGCATGATCGGCAACGACCACCTGATTCTGGTGGTCATGGCGATGATCGTCGGCACTGTCGCCGGCGGCGCCGTGATCGGCTTTCGGGAAACTATATCCTTTGTTCAATTGGCGCTCTACGGGTCCGGCTCGGAACGCCTATTCTCGCAACCCGGCGGACTGCCTTGGTGGCAGATTTTGTTGGTGCCCGTCGTCGGCGGCATGGTTGTCGGATTGATGGTGCATTTCCTGATGCCGCAAAAACGCCCCGCCGGCGTCGCCGACGTGATTGAAGCCAGCGCGCTCCATGGCGGGCGCATGTCGTCGCGTGTCGGCTTGGGTGCGGCCCTGGTCAGCGCCGTGTCCATCGGCGCGGGCGCGTCGGTCGGCCGCGAAGGCCCCGCCGTGCACCTGGGCGCCAGCCTGTCGGGCTGGATAGGACGCCGGCTGCATCTCAGCCGATCGCTAACCCGCACGTTGCTGGGCTGCGGCGTGGCCGCTGCCGTCGCGGCATCCTTTAATGCGCCGATCGCCGGCACCCTGTTCGCCAGCGAAGTGGTGATCGGCCATTACGCGCTACGCGCCTTCGCCCCCATCGTCATTTCCTCGGTCGCCGGCACCGCGCTGTCCAGGGCCTGGTTCGGCGATTTTCCGGCCTTCGCGCTGGCCGATACGCCGCTGGCGTCGTTTTGGGAATTTCCCGCCTTCCTCGGCCTCGGGCTTATGTCGGCGTTGGTCGCCATGGCCTTTATGCACGCCATCGTGCTGGCCCAGCGCTTGAGTGTGGTCACGCCCCTGCCGCTCTGGCTCAAGCCCGCGCTGGCGGGATTGACGATCGGGCTGGTCGGGCTGGCCTTCCCGCAGGTGCTTGGCGTCGGCTACGGGCTCACGGAAAACGCGCTGCTGGTTGAGATTTCTCTCGCCATGCTGCTGGCCCTGGCCGCGGCCAAGATTTTCGCCACCGCCGTCAGTATTGGCTGGGGCTTCGGCGGCGGCGTGTTTTCTCCGTCGCTGGTCATCGGCGCGCTGACCGGCGGCGCGTATGGATTGGTCTTCACCGGACTGTTTCCCGAATTTTCTTCCGGCCCCGCCGCCTATACCCTGGTCGGTATGGGAGCGGTCGCCGCAGCCGTGCTGGGCGCGCCGATTTCGACGACGTTGATTATTTTCGAGATGACCGGCGATTATGCCTTGATGCTGGGCGTCATGGTCGCCGTGGTCATCAGTTCGGAGCTGACCGAGCAGCTTTACGGGCGGTCGTTCTTTTCCCTGCAGCTGAAGCAGCGCGGCATCGACCTGCGTGGCGGCTTCGAGGCCGAGATCATGCGCACCATCCGTGTCAGCGAAGTGCTGGCTAAGGATTCGGAGCTTGTCACTCTGGATGTCGGACTTCCGGATCTGCGCGCCATGCTGCAGAATTCCAAGATCGGCGAAATCTACGTGCTCCGCGACGACGGCGCGCTCTACGGCACGATCACGCTGGCCGACCTCAGCGACGTCGCCTTCGACAACGTCATCGACGATCTGCTGTGCGCCGGCGACGTCGCCCGCGTTCAGCCGGCGGTGCTGTGCGAAGACGACGATCTGGAGGCGGCGCTCGCCCTGCTGGCGGAAACCGAGGAAGACCGCATCGCCGTGGTCGAAGACCGCGACGCCATGCTGTTCCGCGGCTATGTCACCCACGCCGACGTCATGGCCGCCTACAACAAGGCCTTGCTGAAAAGCCGCCACGAGGAACACGGCGAATAGCCCCCGATGTCCTTTATGGGCACGCCCCCTAGATTCCCTTGTTCAGCTTCAGCCAGTCCAGCCGGTCCCGGGACTTTACAGTGACGGTCCTGATATCGAGAGACGCGGCGCCGATGGGCAACACGTCAATGGGGATTTCCGCCCCGGCGCTGCCCCGGGCCCATATCTTCCGGTAGAAATCGGCCATGCCTCTTACCAGCTTTCCGCCGACGCCCATAATGATGTCACCGGGCTTGATCCCGGCGTCATCGGCGGGGCCGCCGACGGCGACCCGCATGACGAATACGCGGCCGTTGTTTTCGTTGGTGTAGATTCCGAGCCACGGATGGGCGGGTGCCGTCGAACGCCCCTTCTTGACTAGGTCGCTCATGATCGGTTTCAGCACGTCAATGGGAACGAACATGTTGCCGGGAGCCGGCGTGTTGTCCGACACTGCGTCGTTGACAGCCAAGGAGCCGATGCCGACCAGTCGGCCGTTCGCGTCGATCAAGGCCGCGCCGCCGTATTGCGGATTGGGCGGAACGGTGAAGATGGCGCGGTCCAGCAGGTATTCCCAGTAGCCGGCGAATTCGCGGCGGGACGACACCCGGGCCGGCATCACCGGAACCTGCCCGCCCTTGGAGATGATGATCACCGGCGCGCCCTCGGCCAGATCGGCGGAGTTTCCCAGCTTTACCGGTTTGAGCCCCAGCGGTTGCGTCGCCCGGAGCAACCCGAACCCGGTCCCGTGGTCGTAGGCGATCGGGACCGCGGGTACCAGGGCTCCTTCGGCGTTGGTGACCGCCACGCGCTCGGCCTCCATCATCAGATAGCCGATGGTCAGCACCAAGCCGTCATCGTCAATGACGACGCCGTTGCCGGAACGCATTACACCGAGATGCTCGGCGGTGCGGGCGTCCTCGGGGATGAGGGCACTGATGCCGACGACGGCCCGGATGATGTCGTCCTTGGCATCCGGTTCGGCGGCGCGGGCGTTGTTCGCGCCCCACGGCACCCCCGCGAGCGCCACTGCGAGCAACACCGCGCCAGCGAGGCCGGTGCGCCGGACGGTTTTCCCGAAAACGCGGTATCCCAACGAAGTGTACATGAGAACGTTTCCCACGGCCCTTGCGTCAATTACCCCGCCATACTAGCACAAACCCGGGCTCATCGGAAAACATCGGCCGATTTCCGAAAACACTGGCTGAACCGCCGGGGCCTGCCATGTTATACACATGGGCATGAACGATCTTCCCGACCTCACCGAACCGGAGCAGGCCGCGCCAAGCGCGCCGCAGGCCAATGACGCCGCCTGGTATCTGGACAGCCTCAACGAAACCCAGCGCGAAGCCGTGGAATCGCTGGACGGGCCATTATTGGTGTTGGCCGGGGCCGGCACCGGCAAGACCCGGGTGCTGATTACGCGGCTCGCCCATATCCTGATGCAGGGCCGCGCCCATCCGGGCGAGATTCTCGCCGTCACCTTCACCAACAAGGCGGCCCGGGAAATGAAGGAACGCGTCGCCGGGCTGGTCAACCGCCCGGTCGAGGGCTGGTGGGTCGGCACCTTCCACGCCACAGGGGCCAGGATTTTGCGCACCCATGCTGAGCTGATCGGCCTGAAAAACAACTTCACCATCCTGGATGCCGACGATCAGGTGCGGCTGATCAAGCAGGTCATGGAACGCCACGACATCGACGACAAAAAATTCCCGGCGCGCGCAATCAACGGCATTATCCAGCGCTGGAAGGACCGGGGCCTGACGCCGGAGCAAGTGCCGCAGTCGGAAGCCATCGCCACCGCCGGTGGCGGCGTGGTGGAATTGTACGCCGATTACCAGGACGAACTGCTGCGCGTCAACGCCGCCGATTTCGGCGATCTGCTGCTGCACGGGCTGAGCCTGTTTAAGGACAATCCGGACGTGCTCAGGCAATACCAGAAGCGCTTCCGGTATCTTTTGGTCGACGAATACCAGGACACCAACGTCGCCCAATATCTGTGGCTCAGGCTGCTGGCGCAGGAGCACGGCAACATCTGCTGCGTTGGCGACGACGACCAGTCGATCTATTCCTGGCGCGGCGCGGAGGTGGAGAACATCCTGCGGTTTGAAAAAGACTTCCCCGGCGCCGGCATCGTCCGGCTGGAACGCAACTACCGCTCTACGCCGCACATCCTGGCCACGGCGTCCGGCCTGATCGCGCACAACGAAGGCCGCCACGGCAAGACCCTGTGGACCGACCTGAACGATGGCGAAAAGGTGCGCGTCACCGGGGTCTGGGACGGCGAAGAAGAAGCCCGCGTCACGGGCGACGAGATCGAAGCCCTGCACACCAGGCAACAGCCCCTGAACGGCATTGCCGTGTTGGTCCGCGCCGGCTTTCAGACCCGCGAGTTCGAGGAACGGCTGATTACGCTCGGCGTGCCCTACCGGGTCATCGGCGGGCCCCGGTTTTATGAGCGCCAGGAAATTCGCGACGCCGTCGCCTACCTGCGCGTGCTGGCGCAGCCCGATGACGATCTGGCATTCGAGCGCATCGTCAACCTGCCAAAACGCGGCCTCGGCCCGGCCACCATGCAAACCCTGCACCGCCTCGCGCGGGCGGATCGCATTGCCCTGACCCGAGCGGCGGAGGCGCTGGTGGAAACCGACGAAATCAAGCCCAAGGCGCGCGGCGCACTGGCCGGCGTGCTGAAAAACTTCGCGCGCTGGCGCAAGGAGCTCACCACCGAGCCCCACCCCCAACTGGCGGCGCGCATCTTCGAGGAATCCGGCTATCTCGACATGTGGCGGGCGCGCAATGAGCCGGACGCGCCGGGGCGCATCGACAACGTCAAGGAACTGGTGGTGGCGCTGGAAGATTTCTCTACCCTTGCCGAATTCCTCGAGCACGTCAGCCTGGTCATGGAAAACGACGATTCCGGCATTACCGACAAGGTCAACCTGATGACCATCCACGGCGCCAAGGGGCTGGAGTTCGACACCGTGTTCCTGGCCGGATGGGAGGAAGGCCTGTTCCCGCACCCGCGCACGCTCGACGACAGCGGCGAAGCGGGGCTGGAAGAGGAACGCCGCCTCGCCTATGTCGGGCTGACCCGGGCTCGCAAGCAGGCCACGGTGTCGTTCGCCGCCAACCGGCGCATCCACGGCCAATGGCAAAGCGCCATGCCGTCGCGCTTCATCGACGAACTGCCCGCCGAGCATATCGACATGCGCTCGGCTTCTGGACTGTATGGCGCCAGCCGTCACGGCGGGGGCGGGAGTTTTGGCCAGAGCCGGGAGCAGCGAAAAAAAGCCAAGGACCCCTTCGCCGATCACTTCAAAGACGAATACGCCGACGGCTTCCCCGATGAGTATTCTCAGGACGGGAAAACCGGCGAAGCCCTGACCAAGGGGGCACGCGTGTTCCACCAGAAATTCGGCTACGGCAAGGTCAAGGCCCGGGACGGCGACAAGCTTGAAATTGCCTTCGAGAAGGCCGGGATCAAAAAAGTCATGGCCAGCTTCGTCGAGCCGGTCTGAGGCCCCGACGATTATTATGACCCCGCCGAAATTATGCCGCCCCTGAGCGCCCCCGCCCCGACCTTCTTGTGGCGCATCGCAACCCGCGTCCCGCCACAGGCTCTGGCCGCCTTCGAGGCGGCGCTGGAACCGTTCTGCATGGCCATATCGACGCAAATGCTGGATTCCGATGACGATGGCAGTTTATGGAATATCGAGGGGTTCTCTGACGCCGAGCCGGATGAACAAGCCATCCTGCGCGCCCTCGCCAAAACCGCCCGGAGCAACGGCATTCCGCCGCCACCGGCGAAGATCGACCTGGTGCCGCCCAAGGACTGGGTGGCGGGAAACCTCGCCGACTTCCCGCCCATCGCGGTCGGGCGGTATTTCATCCACGGCACCCACTTCGACGGCAAGCCGCCAGCCGGCGCGATGGCGCTAAAGCTGGACGCCGGCCCGGCTTTCGGGTCGGGCGAACACCCGTCCACCGCCGGCTGCCTGACGGTGCTGGATCAGTTGGCGCGCAGGCACCAATTCCGGAACATGCTCGACATGGGCTGCGGCTCCGGAATTTTGACTATAGCGATGGCCAAGACCTGGCGGGTTCCGCTGGTGGCGTGCGACATCGACGACGAAGCGGCCCGCGTCACCGCCGCCAACGCGGTCCGCAACGGTGTCGGCAACCTGGTCCGGGCCTGCTTCGGGCCGAGCTACCGGACACCGGATGTCGCCAAGGCCAGACCCTATGACCTGATCGTCGCCAACATCCTGGCCCGGCCCTTGCGCGTCATGGCCGGCGACCTGGCCTGCGCCCTTGCGCCCGGCGGCGTCACGGTGCTCTCGGGACTCCTGAAACGCGATGCCCGCTTAGTTCTCAACGCCCACCGCGACCGCGGCCTGACCCTGGTCCGCACCGTCCTGATCGGCGACTGGGCGACGATTGTGATGCGGAAGTAGGGGAGGCAGACGGAAAGCCTACGCTTCCAATTGCGAGTCCCTTTCGATTATGGTTGTTTGGAACCGGAGCTTGCCAGGGAAAGGCGCGCAAACGCGACCGAACCGCCCTGCCCGCGGAAAAACCCGAGAAAACACTTATGAATTCCAAACATGAACAACCGGCGGGCCTTTCATCCGGGCAACAGGGCTTATCGGTCCAGCAAGCTCTAAATCTCGCTTTGCAACACCAAACGGCTGGACGCTTGCCGGAAGCCGAGAGACTTTATCGGCAGATTTTGCAAGCCGACCCCGAACAACCGGTGGCCTTGCATCTCCTCGGCGTTCTCGCCCACCAGGTGGGGGAAAACGAAATGGCCGTTGATCTTATCAAGCAGGCCCTGGCTGTCGATTCCGCTTATGCTGAAGCGCACAACAACCTTGGGCTTGCGCTTCAGGCCCTGGGAAAGATAGAGGCGGCCGCCGCCGGTTTTCAAAGGGCCCTCGCCATCAATCCCGATTTTGTGGAGGCGCATAACAATCTGGGAACGGCTCTTCATGATCTGGGGAAACTGGATGAGGCTGCCGCCTGCTACCGCAAGGCCCTCGACATCGCCCCCAATCACACCGAGACGTATTACAACCTTGGGCTTGCGCTCCAGGACGCGGGAAAGCCGGAGGAGGCCATGGCAAGCTATCAACGGCTGCTTGCCGACGCGCCCGATTTTGTAGAGGCACATAACAACCTTGGTAAGGTCTTCAGTGAACTGGGCAGGACGGATGAGGCCCTGGCCAGTTGTCAAAAAGCCCTCTCGATCAATCCCGACAACCCCGAGGCCTACAGCAACCTTGGCAATGCCCTTCGAGAACAGGGAAAGCTGGAGGAAGCCGTGGCCAACTACCAAAAGGCCATCGCGATCTATCCGGATTTTTCCGAGGCCCATGTCAATTTGGGAAACGCGCTTCAGGAACTTGATAGGCTGGAGGAAGCCATCTCCCACTACAAGCAGGCGCTATCGTTACAACCGGACAATCATCGGACCGCCTTGTATTTGGGCCGCACGCTGGCAAAACAGGGAAAGTCCAAGGAAGCGATTGCCTTTTATCAGCGATCTTTCGCCGACCGCACCGGCATAGGGCAAAAAGGAAACGGGGAATGTTCCCCGGCAACCAGCACCGTTCTGTTGGAACTGACGAACAAATGCAATTTTCATTGCACATTCTGCCCCTCGGATTCGCAAAAACGGGCCCAGGGCTTCATGGACCCGGATCTCGCCAAAAAAGCCTTTGAAGAAATCGCCGAAAAGAACCTTGCGCTGCAGATCGACCTCCACTTGATGGGAGAACCGACCTTGCATCCCAAGCTGATCGAGATTTTAGACTTGGCCGCTTCGAAAAAAGTAAAAGTGGAACTGGTAACCAACGGCAGCACGCTTGTTCCTAAAGTCGTTCCACGGATTTTGGAACACCTGTACGGCACCATCGTCGCCAGCCATATGACGCCAACGGAAGAAACGTATCATTTCCGGGGCAAAGTGGGCCTATCCTGGGACCGGTATATCGGCAACATTCGCCTTTTGGTTCGGGAATACCTGAAACATCTGGCCAGCGGCGCGCACATCCGAAACGAAATAGATTTGCGGGTCATGGTCACCAAGGACACGGCATCGAATGTCAGCATCATCGAAACCTCGAAAGAGGCGCGCGCCATTTGGATGGAGTGGAGTGAATTCGTTGCCGGGGCCGAACGGGAATTGGGCCTGCCTCCTTTTAAACGCCACGACCCGGGTGCCGGCGGCTTGTTACGCACAAAAGGCCATTCCATCCAAAAATACCCCTTACAGCGGGGAGTCGTTCTTACGTTTTGGGAAGCCTTTACCTTTGCCAATAACCGAGTCGGCGATGACTACGACCTGGAACCCGTGGAGGAAACGGCTTACTGCACACGCCCGTTCGAGGACTTTGGCATCCTGTGGAACGGCGACGTGACTTTGTGCTGCATGGATTACGACGGCCAATTGAAAGTCGGGAACATCCGGGACGCTTCGATTGAATCCGTTCTGCAGGGCGACGCGGCAACCACCTTGCGAGCCAGTATGCTGGGACAAAAACCCCTCCAACCCGTGTGCCGGACCTGCCTGGCAAGGCCAGTCAAACGCGAAACCACGCCGGCCTAGGACGGCCGCAGGGTCCTTGGCGGCAAACAATCCCGGTGATGCGGAAGTAGGAGAAACAGTGAAAAGACAGACGCCAAAGACAGGGCCCGCGTCCCGAAGGACGCATTACAAAGATTCAATCCAGCCTGGGCAGACCTTTTTCAGCCCTGGCGTTTATGTCCGGTTTTGACCCGTATCGGATATTCGTAGGATAGGTGGGAGAACTAACCGGCCCGTCGTTCCGGTCCGGCGAGATTTTCTTTTTTGCGCCGCCGCCGACTCGGTCCGGTGAATTTCTCCGATTCAACGAACTCTCGCGGACGTGAGGCGATCGCCTCGATCCGCTGAAAGAGTTGGCTAATCGAGCAAGGTTTGACTGCGATTTCATTGACTCCCGCATCGCGCATCGAAACAAGGTCCGACGGACCGACGTTGCTTGTTACCATGATGATCGGAATTTTACGATTTGGACTGGCGTCATGGTGGCGCAGGAACCGGACAAATTTCAAATCGCTATGTGTGATCAATAGATTCGGGCTGGCATCGCGAATTTGAACCAAGGCCTCTTTCGGATCGGTCGTGACCATGACTTCCCGAATTCCGGCACCCATGAGTTCGCGCCGGATGGTGTTAAGCCATTGCCGATCTGAATCGATATGAAGAACACTAAATGATCTAGCCTTATCGGAGAGGTTCGTCATTGGAGGGTGAAATCCCTATGTTTCCTAAACAATCTAAATCACCTTTGGTCATATTATGTCTTTAGACATAGCCGTATTATCCGATATTTCAGTTTATGTCGAGGCGGTTTTGGTTCATTACCTGCACGGATTCCCATGTATTTATGTATGTTTATGATGCTGTGGACGGCCCCTCCAGCGGTATCGCAATGTCTTTTTATGACTATTGGCGAACACCCAGAACAAAAATTCAGGGTGGTAAGGTGGCCAGTCTGAAAGGATTGACCCACATCAACGCCGTCAGGGGCGGCTCATGTTAGCATTACGCTTCAATTTTGACGTCAGGAGGAAAAACCATCGTGGCCAGGAAGCGTTTTGTTGCAACCCGGCAGAACGCACCGGAGGATATGCCTGATACCCTCACGCTCAGTTCCGAAGAGCAAACGAGGGCATCGGCCTTACAGGAACCCGCTTTGCCGGGGATTGCCGAACTTGATCATCTATTGCATGCCCTGCAGGCGCGTGCCGTTGACGGAATTTCACCTGCGGCGGTAATGAATGCGCGCCTCGACTGGCTGGTCCATATCGCCAATTCGCCGACCAAGCAGGCTTCAATGGCGCAAAAGGCGATCACAGATTGCATGCAACTCCTCACCTATGCGGCCCAGTCATTGTCTGACAACGAGACGCCGCCACCGGCCCATATAGACCGTCGCGATCCGCGCTTTCGCGCCGAGGAATGGAATGTTTGGCCGTTCAACATCGTGGCCCAGTCTTTCCTGTTGACCCAGGACTGGTGGCACGAAGCCATGACAGGCGTGCGCGGTGTCACCAAGCAACACGAACGTGAACTGCAATTCATGGCGCGCCAGAACCTGGACCGCTTGGCGCCTGCCAATTTCCCCTGGTCCAATCCCGAAGTCATCGCCCATACCTTGCAGGAGAGCGGCATGAATTTCGTGCGCGGCGCCCGCAATCTGGTCGACGAGTGGCAACGGCGCTGGACGGGGAAAAAGCCCAAGGGATTGGAAGCCTATGAGGTCGGACGCAATGTCGCCGTGACTCCGGGCAAGGTCATCTACCGCAACCGGCTGATCGAACTCATCCAGTACGCGCCGGCAACGGACGAGGTCTGGCGGGAGCCCCTGCTGATCGTGCCAGCCTGGATCATGAAGTACTACGTTCTCGATCTTTCCTCCGGCAACTCATTGGTCCGGTATCTGGTCGGCCGCGGACACACCGTATTCCTGATCTCGTGGAAAAATCCGGGGGCTGATGACCGAGACCTCGGTATGGACGACTACCGTCGTCTTGGGATCATGGCTGCGCTCGATGCCATCGGCAAAGTCATTCCGAAACGCCGTATCCACGCCTGCGGATATTGTCTCGGCGGCACTCTGTTGGCGATCACCGCCGCCGCCATGGAGCGCGACAAAGACCATCGCCTGGCCTCGGTCAGCCTGCTCGCGGCACAGACGGACTTTACCGAGGCCGGCGAATTGATGCTGTTTATCGATGAGAGCCAACTCGCCTACCTTGAGGACATGATGTGGGCACAGGGGTATCTCGACACCAAAGAGATGTCGAGTGCGTTTCAGCTCCTGCGGGCCGCCGACCTCATCTGGTCGCGTATGATCCGGGAGTATCTTCTCGGCGAAGATGAGACATACAACGATCTGATGGCCTGGAATGCCGACCAGACCCGGCTTCCCTACAAGATGCACTCGGAATATTTACGCGAACTGTTTCTTGAGAACCGGCTTTCCGCTGGTAAATACGAGGTCGATGGCCGGCCCGTGTCCCTGACGGATATAGACGTCGAAATGTTTGCCGTCGGTACGATCCGCGACCACATCGCGCCCTGGCAGTCGGTCTTCAAGATTAAGATACTGTCCGACACCGACGTCACTTTCGTTCTTGTCGCCGGTGGCCACAATGCCGGCATCGTTTCCGAGCCCGGCCATCCCCATCGCAGTTACCAGTTGATGAAGCTAAAGGAGGAAGATACCTACAAAGATCCGGAAGCCTGGCGCAGACAGGCGCCGCTGCATTCCGGCTCATGGTGGCCTGCATGGTCGAAATGGCTGGCTGAACGCTCGACCGGCAAAGCCAAACCGCCTCGCATGGGTGCGCCGAAACGCGGCCGCAAGCCGCTCCGGGATGCCCCCGGCGCCTATGTGCTCGAACCCTAGGCGGTGATCGTTTCAAATGGAGTCATTTTGAAACATGCGTTAAGTCCCTGGGACTTGGTCTTTCAGGCAACCCGCAAGGCTATTCTCTTGCGCAGGTAATCAAGCCCGAAGATTAGGGGCACGCCGACCCAAGCGATGGCATAGACGTGGGCGTCCACGGGGCCGCCGCCGATGATTTTGCTCACCGGCGGAAAGTAGAGGATCGCCCAGGAAAAGATGATTTCGAAACCGATTCCGGAAATAATCAGGGGGTTCCTGAAGGCTTCCATGTCGATGCCGCTTTCGTAGCGTGAGCGGCGTCCGAACAGATTTCCAATTTGCATCAACAGAATCGAAGAAAGCGCGATCCCCGTCGCAGAAAGGTAAAGCGGGTCGGTGGAAGCCAGTTCTTGCCCCCATTCCCAGCCACCGGAAAACAAGACCCAGAAGAACAGTGACAGGGAAAACGCCGCCTCGATCAGGCCCAGAAAGAAATAACTGTGGGCAATCAATGGAAACGACAGCAAGCCTTGACGCCGGTCGCGCGGTGGTTCCTGCATAGTGCCGGGTGTCGGTTTTTCCTGCCCGAGCGCCATCGACGGGATGATGTCGGTACCGAGATCGATTGCCAAAATCTGGATCACGGTTAGCGCCAGCGGCACAGGAAACAGCATGTAAATAAGGTAGGGCAGGATTTCCGGGCCGTTGCTGACAAGCACATAGTTGGTGAACTTGCGGATATTGGCGAAAATGGTGCGGCCTTCCTCGATGCCGGCGACGATGGAGGCGAAATTGTCGTCGAGTAGTATCACCTGCGCCGCCTCACGGGCTACGTCCGTTCCTCCGCGACCCATGGCAATGCCGACGTCAGCGGCCTTAAGCGCGGGCGCGTCGTTGACTCCGTCTCCAGTCACCGCCACCACGCGTTCCATCTGGTGCAGCGCAGCAACGATCTTCATTTTCTGTTCGGGGTTGGTGCGGGCGAAAACGGTGGTGCCCTTTTCGAGCCGGGCGATCAGATCGCGTTCGCGCATATTGGCTAGTTCGCTGCCGGTGACGGTAGCCTGCGCGGCGCTTGCTCCTTGTGTCAGGATGCCGGCGCGCCGGGCAATTGCCTCCGCTGTTTCAGGATGGTCGCCGGTGATCATAATCATGCCGATACCGGCCTCGCGGCACTGTCGGGCCGCATCCGGCACCTCGGGACGGATCGGATCCTCTAGTCCTATAAACCCCTCAAGGATCAGGTTCCGTTCAAGATCATCGATGTCGGCGTCCTCTTCCGCAACGTCAACGGTGCGGGACGCCAGGGCGATGACCCGCTCGCCTGCCGACGCCATCCGATGCACCACGTTGTCGGCGGCTTCCAGCTTTTCCGGATCAACCGCGACGGCAGCGGCATTGTCACCATCGCGCACCGAGGCGACAAGGGGGCGCAAAGACTCCCAGGCGCCTTTCACGACGAACCGGGTGATCGCTTTGTCCTTTGACAAGCCTCCGGCCCGGCGGCGCTCGGTGTCAAATGCGAAGCGGCGGGATATCAGACTGGTGATAGCGACAGGGTCGCCGCCATCCGCCCTGTAGCGTTCCGCAACCGCGATATCGAGGGGATCGCCGGTAAATTCTTCATCGCTCACGCCAATATCGGCGGCCGTCAGCGCCAACGCGAAAACATCACGGCATCGGTTTCTTGAGTCAATGTCTTCTCCGGACAAGGGGTCCGCAAGGCGCGTGACGCTCAGGCGGTTCAGCGTCAGCGTGCCGGTCTTGTCGGTGCAGATGACGTGCACCGCTCCAAGCGCCTCAACTGCGTTCAGGCCTTTGACCAGTACGTTCCTGCGGGCCATGCGAAGGCTTCCCATGGCCAACGACAGGGTGAACGTTGGCAACAGACCCTCCGGTACGTTGGCAACGATGATCCCCATCATGAAGACGAGGTTGACCCAAAGGGAACGTTCGGTGACGACGCCATAGGTGAAAAAGACTAGGCCCATGGAAACGGCGATCACGGTCAGCACGCGTACCATGTGGGACGTTTCGCGCTCAAGGGGAGACGCAACCCGGGGAATTTCATGCGACAGCTTCGCGATGCGCCCGAATTGGGTGCGGAACCCGGTGGCAAAAACGACGGCACGGGCCGATCCCCTCTGCACCGTACAACCGGCAAACACGAGATTATTGCTTTCCATCAAGGCCTTGTCGGTGGCCGCGGAATCGACCTGTAGTGGAATAGATTCGCCCGTCAGCGGTGCATTGTTGACGACCAGATCGCGGCCCTCGACCAATCGGGCATCGGCGGGCACCTTGTCGCCCTCACGGATCAATATGACATCCCCCGGAACCAGTCGGTCTGAGGCGACTTCGCCATCCTCGCCCATGCGCCGGACGACGACCTTCTGGGGCAGGAACTTGCGAAGTTCCTCCATGGCGCGCTCGGCCCGAAACTCCTGAGCGAAGCTGAACAGGGCGTTAAGCATTGAAACGCCAAGCAGTGCCCAACCCAGGATATTCATCTGTTCGCCCGGTTGGATGAAATCGGCGACGAAACAGATAGCCGCCGATATATCGAGCAGGACGGTGAAAAAATTGGTCAATTGACGTACTAGAGAACTAAGCCACCAGAGCCCCTTGGGTGCTTCCAGGTTATTGGGGCCGACCTCGTTCAATCTCGCCGCCACTTCGCGGTCGTCGAGGCCACCGGGACTCGAGTGCAGATAGTCGTAGACATCCTCAGGATGGATATTTTGGATTTGCCCGGTCACCTCAGACCACTCCCCGATAGACGGCGACATCGCAGGGGGTATTGCCGAGCAGGCGTTCGACCTCGTCGCTGAAAAAGAAACGGCGGGTTAAGCTTTCCTTCGGGGCTTCGATGAACATAAGGCCTGCGTGCAACCGGCTCGCCTGGATGATCGCCTCGCGGGCCCAGTTATCGGCGATGGCGACATGGGAATCGACGTATTCCGGAGCGATGGCCAATTGATCCAGGAGTTCGGCCTCGATGCCACGGATATAGGTCATGGCCCGGGCACGCTGTTGTTTGGTATGACCCGGCGATTTCAGGCGAAATGGCGATCGCCTGCTCTCGACGATATTGAGAAGATGCAGACGCTGAATGTCGGGAGCCATCAGTTCAAGCATCGACAGCCCGACCTTGAAACCCTCCGGATCGCCGGAAACCGGGGCAAGCACATTCCCTGGCAACCCCATCAAGCCGGGTTGAACCACGCGTAGGGCCATGACGTTATAGCGTCGCTGGCTAAGCAATTGTTCTGAAACGGTTCCCGTGAGGAAGCCGCGGCGGCCTTTTTTGACGCGGGCACCGCAGATGACGATGGATTGTGGGCCGGCCGGGATGTGTTCGACCAGGCCGCCAAAAACGCCATGGCGCATCGGGCGCAATTCCAGTTTCGCCTCGACGCCGACAGCCTCAGCCTCGATTTCAATCCGTTTCATGCTGGCGCTGAGCTCGGGCGTAGGAGTCTCTGCGACCTCTATATAAACGACATGGAGCTGTTTTTCGGGATGGTTAGCGGCGATACGCACCGCGTACCGGGCGATCCAATTGGCGTTGATGGAACCGTCATAGGCGAGATAAATCGACATTTTATTCGACACTCCCCATGTCGCCGTTACCGTGGATGCTCAAACTTGCCAAAGTCTCTCGTAGGAACAAAATTCGCGCCACGACCAAGGTGCCAGTGCCAATTCGGCGGAATGGTATGAAGCAACTCCAGGTATCCATCAACGGATGCGGTGCAATCTGGTGCATCATCGGATGGGCCACGCAAAATTTTTTTAATGTCAGTGTCAAGGCCATGGTCAGTGCCTTTTGCGGACTCGATGCGGTCTTGAAGAGATTGCAGAGATGAAAGCATCCTGATCCACCTTCTTATCACCAATCCGCAGGGCACTCAGTTTCGGTAATGCCATAAACATCTCTAGTCACGGTTTCTCTTCCTGAACTTGATGCTCAAAGGTCAACCTTTCGCCAAAACGGCTATTATAGAACCACTTCATTACTAAGGGGGGGAGCAGGGTGGTCAGCACGATGACAATGATCAGTGCGGCATAGGTTTCATTATCCAGGACACGGCTTTCACGCCCCAGTTCGGCGAAAATCAGACCGACTTCGCCACGCGGGATCATGGCAACGCCAATTACAAAGCGTGAACTCCATGATTCCCTGATAACAAGCGCGCCTGCGAATTTTCCAACCCCTGCCGCCACGAATAGAGCCAGTGACAACCCCCATATATGGAAAGAGCTCCAGTCGATTTCACGCAAGTTAAGGGACAGCCCCACCATGACGAAGAAGATCGGTGTGAACAGATTTACGATCGGCCTCATCTGCACTTCGATCCGCCGAGCAAACCTGGGATCGGCATGAAGGGCCACGCCCAGAGGTATAAAGAAGCGTCGCGACAAGGCAAGTCCCGCAGCAAACCCGCCCAACATTTCCGGAGCACCAATCATCTTTGCGAGCCAGGAGAAAAACAACACGAGTGAGACCATCATGGTCGGAATCAGGCCAGGCACTTCGGTGGTCCTGGCCAGACGCTGAAAAACCACGGAAATTATCTTTGCCGCTACGGGCGCCAGCACGAAAAATACCCCGATGAACAGCAACACCTTGCCGGAATTGATCAGGCTGACGCCGCCGCCGATAGCGAACTCATAAAGCAGCGCCAACAACACAACACCGAAAATATCGTCCAGCACGGCGGCTCCGAGCACAATCTGGCCCTCGGGTCTATGCTGAACTTTCAGGTCAGTTAAGACCCTTACTGTAATGCCGATACTCGTGGCGGTCAGGGTTCCGCCGATGAACAGCGATACCAGCAATGACAGGCCGAAAACCTTAAAACTAAGTAGAGCCCCAAGCACTAAGGGCAGAAGGACCCCCCCAATAGCCACGATGATCGACTTCCAGCCCGTCTGAGCCAGCTGCACCAGGTCGGTTTCGAGCCCCACCTTAAACAACAGCAGGACAATACCGATTTCCGCCAGCAATTTAATGGCTTCGAATGGCTCTATCCAACCCAGTAGGCTTGGTCCAAGCACCACTCCGGCAACGAGCTCGCCGATCACAGAAGGCGATTTCAGGCGGGTCGCCAGCTCCGCGAAGATCCGGGCCGTCAGTAGGATGATCAGTAAAACTTGCAGAAAGACATGGGTCTCCATCGCGTGTCCTAACCCGTCAGCGTGACCGGTGAGACAAACCCCTTGGGCTTCAGCGTGAGTACGGAACAAGCGACTTGTTGCAAAATAGTTTCGGCCGTGTTGCCGATGAAGAAGCCGGAAATCCCGGTCCGGCACACTGTTCCCATGACGATGCAATCAACTTTCTGGGTTTCAGCCAGCAGCGGTATGACCACCCCGGGATCGCCGCGCTCGAGATGTGGCTCCAGACGCACCTGGCCAAGGTCGATCCCCTCCAGAAGCTCGTCGAGACGAGTGCTGTGACGGGTCTCGTTTTCTTCCAGAAGTTTCTCCAACTCTCCGTACGGAAGCTCCATGCGGCTGTGTTCCAGGTCCGCCCCCTCCAGGTCCCAGGCATGGGTGATCACCAACTCGCTGCCGTCATTGCGGGCCAAACTAACGCCGAGCTCAAGAATGCGGCGATTCAGGCCTTCATGCTCGGGATCGCCGACTGCCAGATCCAGCGCCGCCATAATCCGCTTGTATGGCTCGTGCTTCACCGGTTTCATCACCCAGACCGGGCACGGCGCCTTGCGGATCAAGTGCAGGGAGTTGGAGCCGAAAAACAAATCCCGCAATCCGCCTCGGCCGTCCGCCGTTATCATAACCAGATCGATCCCTTCCCGGAGCACATGGCGGATGATGGCGATAAAGGTGGGACCTTGCAGTACCACTTCATCGACTTCGATTCCGGTAGACCGTAATCCGCCCACAAGGCGCTCAAGATGTGCGGCGCGTTCATCGATGAAACCCAAGGTGTTACTTCTCTCCGGCACATGCTCAACGACCTCAGCCAACGTCAGTCGGGCCTTGTTATCTCGTGCCATCTCCACCGCCCGGTCCAGTGTTGCTTCATCGCCGATCTTGCGGTCGAGCAGGACGAAAATGTTTTTGAAATTACGCATGGCACATACCTTTCGAGATCGATGTCCCCCAAAGCTCAACACCTCCCTTTCGAAATGCCCTTAACATTCATTGGCAACATTCATTGGCACGCAAATGCGTTCTTGAAGGGATAGCGACACGGGAACAGCCCGATAGTAAGCCGTTGTTGTGAAAAGTCTTTGATATGGGTCATGTCGCCCTCCGAACCGTTCCCGGCGATGCCCTTCGGAGGAGACACAGGCTGTGTCCTGATGTCCGCTTTTCCCCTTAAAGCAGACAAATTTCAGGGATGGAGATTACGTCCGGTTTTGACCCGAAGGGGACATTTTGGATTATCCAAATATCCTAGTTTTCGTCGGGAACCAGACCGTCCATAAGACCGTGTCCATCGTTCAACGATATGCCCGCCTGGCACCAGAATACCAAGAGCGGGCCATTGAGCCGGCTAACGGCTTTGGGCACAGCAGACTCAAATGAGCCTGCCTCAATATCACCTAAGTCTTTGAAAGAAATGGTGGGCGCGACAGGGCCCGGCGCGCAAGCGCCAAGACAAAGACTCGATCCCTGCCTGGGGAAACTTTAAGTTTTGAGAAAATGGTGGGCGCGACAGGGATTGAACCTGTGACCCCTCCCGTGTGAAGGGGGCAAATTAACTAAAAACACAATGTTAACAACAAGTTGTTCGGGTGCTGTCGCGGCTTTTAACGAACAAAACCGGTTAAAACCGAATAAGGCCGAATAAGAAGGGCGCATTTTGGGCACAGTAAATTCATTCAAGCGACGGCCACATTGGCGAGGGGATCGTCTGCAAACTTGACGGTGATTTCTGTCAGCCGCGGGGTGTGCAGGGTGAGATCGGACTTCTCGTCATTGGCCCAAGAGGCGAGTTCGACGGCAATGATCACTTGTCCTTCCGCACCAGAAACTTCAATGGATTCCCATATGTGAAGTCCGTCTGCAGTTAGATAAAACGTGTGATCCCCAAAAGCTTTTATGAGTTCGCTCATGGGTGGGTAATCCTCGGGAATCGGGTCAATTCCCTTCCTGTCGTGTATCTGTTTGATTTCTTCGGTAGTGAGTTTCATTGCGATCCCTCCCAGGGGTCAATGAACTACAAGGTGCTTAGCCCGCCGTGGGGCTAGGCTTCGTAAAGCAATTTTTCCACTTGTTCTAAAATTTTCTCCCAATACGTTTTATTTTCTTTGTCGCCGATTTCCTCCATCTCCTTAATCTTCATCTCGACGTAGACTGCGGCACTCACTCTCTGTGTCTTAATGATATTTTCAGCAACGCAGCATAAATCCACGTCACCTGAAACCCGATCAATATTGCTCACCCCCCCCTAAACGTGAATTTGCGTTTGTCCTGAAACATCCCGTTTTCTCGCGCTGATCAACTTACGAGGAAATCGGCGTACCTTGTTTATTCTTCATTTGCATAAATCAATAACTCGACTTGCTTGGAAATTTTTTCCCAGAAGACATAGTAGTTTTCATCGCCAAGTTCCTGCATCCTGTCCGACATCTTGCAAGCGTACTCAAGTGCATTGTCGCCCTTAGATTTAACAAGCCTTTGGGCGTTGCGCATGATTTCTCCCTGCATCGAGGACGAACCCATCTATACCTCCAAATAGCGCTGAAGCACTAAAAAATTAGAAACAACTATTCATTGTCTATTTTATAGTATTTATACGCAATGGGGGAAAAGTCTTTAGAGTATAGGGTATTTCCCTAATGCCAAATTTTGACACCTCATTCCTCAGTTATTTAATGCATCAATTTCCATAACTGTTATTTGCATCGCTTCAGCCATAACTTCGATACGACTATCCTCAGTCGACAACTGAATATCGGCAAGAATATAAAGCAAATCTGCAACCTGTTCTTCGATTTCCATTAAAATTACGCCCCCTTAGAGAATACAAAAGACAATAATTACTTTAAAATAAGCACATACATAATTTTATTTCTTATATTATTCTATCAACGTGATAACTTTTTCACAGACTCAAGGAATTCATTAATAGAAATAGGTTTGGCCATGTAACTGTCACAACCTGCTGCACGTATTAATTGTTCATCGCTTTTCATGGCAAACGCTGTTACCGCCAGTATGGGAATGCCTCTAAGTGTATCTTTGGCCTTAAGCAACTTGATGAGATCCACACCCGAAACCCCAGGCAGCCCAATATCCATAATGATCAGATCGGGATGATGGTCTTCCGCTAATTGCAAGACATCCCTTCCATCAACCGATTGAAGGAGGTTGTAGCCCTGCGCCTGAAGTAAATCTGTTTGAAGCTTCATGTTCTGTTCATTGTCTTCAACGAGCAGAATTGTTTTTGCACTTTCAGGAGGTTGGGATATGTCCTTGGGCACTGGTTGAACGTTCCTCAGAAACGTCACAATGCGGAACTAAAGCCGCGGAGATTTTCCCGATCACTAT
>JACNJX010000050.1 GCA_014382345.1 Alphaproteobacteria bacterium | reverse complement strand
AACCCACTCTGCGGTTGAACAGTTCCACCTCGTCGTTGTCTAGGGTAGACCATAGGGTCTGGTTTTTGATCTTCCCAGTAATGCCTGGAGGACAGGGCTTCTTTGGCTTTGTTGCCTTCATGGATGTTCGCCTCAGCCTTCACAAAAGTCTGTTTTTAGCCATTCGTGGATGTCGATCACAAGACTGCAAATTATTCGCTGTGGGGGGGAGCGGCAGCCGAACCCCGGTTTTTAGATTGAACAGACGCCCACCAGCTACGCAGTTCTTCCTCGTTGCAGTCCAAGACGTCGCCCATCCCTCCACAGCGTTCATTCCAAATATCGAGGTTCGAATCGGGAACCGCGATCACGACGGCAATACCTTCGGCGATCGCTTGAAAAATCTCATCGGTCAGGCCTTCTCCGTCTCGCTCGGCATCGCCAAATTTCTCGACGACCATCAGATCGACCCTATCCCGGATTGCTTGTCTCAAGGTCGCCGTTGTTTCCGCGAGGGCCGAAACGTCAAGCGAACAAACGCGGTTCCGCCAAGTCTCGGCGGTCGGCTGATTAATGGGGATGCGCTTACCGGTCACAATATCGACGGCCTCGACCCGCAGCATGCCATCCTGATCCATTGGGATTTTTTCCTGAAGCAATCCACCGACGCGCACGTTTGATTTTTTTAGGGTATCGACGAAACGGGAGAGCCCTGCACGACCACCTTTTTTTGCCGTATAGACGGCGGCAGCGAATGGTGCCGGGAGAGGGGTGGCGAAAGAGGGCTTTGCACCCTTATGGGTAATCGTTGATTCTGTCAGCTTGTCCATTGAAATAGGGTCCATAACTAATGACACCCATGCACGGTTGCTGCATACGGGATTCCATAAGCGCTTTTTTTTCTCTTACGTCCTTGATGTGAGTCAATAAACTGCGGTCATGGTGAAACAGCCTCAGTAGACAACTGCCTTGTCTAAGTTCCGGTCAACCGAATGGCTCGACTAATGTCCGCTATGGGTCATAAGCAGACGTGTGTGACGTCAGCGCCTTTGGGACATATTGAGGGGTTTTATTGAACTATCGTTATTAAGTTATAGGGGATTGATCTCAATTTAATGTTTCCCGCTACCGCCACTTTCTTTGCCCGTTTTGAGAACATCCGGCCCGCCCAAACAGACTTAAAACCGGGTAATTTTCAGCTTTTTTAAAAAAATTCCTTTTTTCGGGACCCGTAAGCGCTTTCCACGCGTCTCCATCCATAAGGGCGCGTGCATGCCTTGCAGTGAAAAGCATGGGGCGCTTTCTAACCGGTAGGTCCGGATAGATTTTCAAACCCGATTTAAAAAGGACTGAGATTATGACAGACAAAAAAAAACTCGTGGTGGTCATCACCAATGGACAAAGCAACGAAAGGTCTTCCGTTGGTTGGAGTGTCGCCAATAGTGGCATCAACACCGGATTGGATGTTTCGGTCTTTCTGGCTGCCGAAGGCGTAGATTGCGTTCGCAAGCATGGAGGCACTGCCCAATTGAATCCTCTGGATCCGACCCTTGGCGAAATGATGGATAACTTCATTGAGAGCGGCGGCAAAATTATGGTCTGTCCCGCGTGTGCAAAAGTGCGCGGTTACAGCCCGAAGGATTTGATCGAAGGCGCCGAGATTAAGGGATCACCCGCAATGCATGAGCTTATCAAGGAAGGCGCGGCGACGTTGAGCTTTTAACGTTGTGCGAAAGACATTTTCCCCTCGATCCCGGGATCGTAATGGGCGCTTGGAGCGGATATCGTCAGTTTCGGGGTTAAGGGGGAAGGCCTTTCATTGGATTAGATGCGTCGTGCGTATGTATGATCACGCTGAAGAATAGGGTGCGTTTGGGTAGTTTTCATGGCGGATGAAGAAACAAAATCCTGGTTTAGCGAACGAATCGACGAATACGCTGACCCCCTTTACGGGTACTCTTTCCAATTAACCCGTAACAGAACTGATGCGGAAGACTTGGTCGCGGATGCCGTTAGCAAGGCATGGTCAGGCGTTGAAAGCCTTAAGGACAGGCGCAAGTTCCGGTCCTGGATTTTCCGGATATTGCATAATTGTTATGTTTCAAATTACCGAAAGAAATCTGTTCGCCCTGTCGAGGTTTCGCAAAATGTTGCTTTCGACGAAATAACGGATGACCTAACCAATTTTTTGACCGAACAGTCCGATGAATTTTTGGCCTGGTGGGGAACGCCGGAGCGTGAATTCGCAAATAAGGTTTTGGGCGAGGATATTTTGGAGGCGATCGAAGGATTGCCGGATGAATTCAAGGGCGCGGTTGTTCTGGTCACGGTGGAAGGCCTCTCCTACAACGAGGCGGCAGAGGTTTTGGAAATTTCATCGGGAACCGTTCACTCCCGTATGAAACGTGGGCGAATGCTTTTGCAAAAGGCACTATGGATACACGCGACCGAGGCGGGACTTATTACAGAGACCCCACCAAAGGAAATGCATAATGAGCAATAAAGACGATAAAACCGAAGCCGAGGAAATCGACTGCATAGAAGCGATCAATGGGTTGTATCAGTATCTTGATGGCGAGATGGATGATGCGGAAACGAAACAAAGGTTCGAACACCATCTGGCACATTGCAAGACTTGCTACACTCGGACTGAAATGGAAAAATTGCTTACGCAGCGTGCCCGGGATGCCGGTAATAAAAAGGCATCGCAAGCCTTACGAGAAAGGCTGCAGAGGGTGCTCGATTAAGGGAAAATGTTACCGCCTACAGGAGTCAAACCCTCCGCCTTTGTCAGGCGACGGGGGCAAAGTTTACTTCGCCATCTTTTCCAGCTTCTCCGAACGAATGGTGTTGCGGTCGAGGCAGGCGTCCTTGCTGGCGTCCATACCGAAGGCGACGGTCATGAGCTGGCTGAAGAACATCACCGGGATGTTGTAATCGGTGCCGTACTTCTTGTTGACGGCATCCTGGAACATTTCAACGTTCTGCTGGCACAGTGGGCACGGCGTCGCGATTACGCCGTCGTAGCTTTTTTCCAGCGCCGTCGAAATCCAGAACAGCGTTACGGATCCGGGACAACTTACCGGTACGACGCGGTCGCAGAAAACCAGAACATATTCGTTTTTTATAAATTGTTCTGGCGCACGCCGGTTTGTTTCCGCTATAAAGGCCGCCGGTCGTCCAAAGACGGACGTTTTAGAAGCAAGCAACGAACCGAATTGGGGGCACGTAATATGTCGACACTGGTACCGCCTCACGGCGGCGGGGAACTGAAGCTACTTCTGGCGCCTGAGGCCGAACGGGCCGATGAACTGGCCCGGGCTGAAAACTTGAAAAAG
Organism: Alphaproteobacteria bacterium; assembly: GCA_014382345.1. Classification (GTDB taxonomy): domain Bacteria; phylum Pseudomonadota; class Alphaproteobacteria; order Rhodospirillales; family Casp-alpha2; genus Casp-alpha2. Next base: position 1,937 of record JACNJX010000050.1, on the reverse strand, counting down.
GTGTCGATGAGCAGCCGCGAGGTGTCTGACGTCCTGATGATGTCTCAGGGCGCTTACACGCCGCTCGAGGGCTTCATGGGTGAAGCCGACTGGCGCGGCGTCTGCGCCGATATGAAACTTTCGAACGGCGTCTTCTGGCCGATCCCGATCACCCTTTCCGCGGATCTGGAACTGGCGGACAGCATCGGCGAGGGAGAGGAAGTGGCCCTGGTCGACGAAGAATCCGGTCGCGTAATGGCGGTGATGCAGGTCGAGGAGAAATACGTCATCGACCGCGAGTTTGAGTGCCAGCATGTTTACACCACCACCGACACTGAGCACCCCGGCGTCCAGAAGGTGATGGAGCAGCGGGCCGTCAACCTAGGCGGCCCGGTCAGCGTCCTTGACGAAGGCGAGTTTCCGGCCATGTTCGGCGACCTTTACGTCCGTCCTTCCGAAAGCCGCGCCATGTTTGCCGAAAAGGGCTGGTCGAGCGTCGCCGCATTCCAGACCCGCAATCCAATGCACCGCAGCCACGAACACCTGGCCAAGATTGCGGTCGAGGTCACCGATGGCGTTTTCATCCATCAGGTCCTTGGCAAGCTGAAAGCCGGCGACATCCCGGCCGACGTGCGCACAAAGGCGATTCAGGCGATGATCGACAACTACTTCGTGGCCGGAACCGTGATCCAGGCCGGCTACCCGATCGAAATGCGCTATGCCGGTCCGCGCGAGGCCCTGATCCACGCTCTTATCCGCCAGAACTATGGCTGCTCGCACCTGATCGTCGGCCGCGACCACGCCGGCGTCGGCGACTACTACGGCCCGTTCGACGCGCAGCACATCTTCGACCGGTTGCCGGACGGTGCGCTGATTACCCAGCCCCTGAAGATCGACATCACCTTCTATTGCCAAAAGTGCCACGGCATGGCGACGGCGAAGACCTGCCCGCACGGCAAGGAGGACCAGATTCAGGTCTCCGGGACCGAGCAACGCCGCATGTTGAGCGAAGGCGAGGATGTGCCGATGGAGTTCTCCAGGCCGGAGGTGATCGCGGTGCTCAGGGAGTACTATGCATCGCTGAATGACTAACACGCCGCGGGGCGCGGATATTCAGCCGCCTTGAAGGAACAGCCGGACTACCCGACCACGCTGAAGGTCAACTGGTCGGCCCGGTCCTCGCTGACAAGTTCGTCCTCAATGGCGTTCTGTCGCGCCATATCGAACAGGTTCTCGGTTGTGATGAGAGTGCCGTCTACGACTGCGATGATCTGATAGGTGTGGATGAGTTTTCCATCGGCATCTCTGACTTCGATATTCGGCATCGTTTCCTCCCGTCTTCAGTCTCTTGTATATAACGGTGATCTTGCCAAAATAAACGGATTTTATTGATGCCCAAAACACCGGAAAAAATCGAAAAAGAAGACGGAACAATCGAGTGGCGCCTCGATGGGGACCTGCACCGTGAAGACGGCCCCGCCGTCGAAAAGCCCGATGGAACCCGGGTCTGGTTTAACCGTGGAAAACAGCACCGCGATGACGGCCCCGCCGTGGAACATGCGGACGGAAGCAAGGAGTGGTGGCAAAACGGCGAATTGCAGCAAACACCGCAAAAAACAGTAGCAGAAGACGGTATGATCGAGTGGCGCCTTGATGGAGACTTGCACCGTGAAGACGGCCCCGCCGTCGAAAGGCCCGATGGAACCCGAGTTTGGTTTAGTCACGGAAAACAGCACCGCGAAGACGGCCCCGCCGTTGAACACGGGGATGGATCCAGGGAATGGTGGCGGAACGGCAAACTTCACCGCGAGGACGGCCCCTCCATCGTGGAATCGAACGGCACACAGGAATGGCATCGGAACGGCGTCGCCCACAGGGAAGACGGCCCGGCGGTTATCCGCCCGGACGGCGTGCAGCAGTGGTGGGTGAATGGCGTGCGCCATCGTGAAGACGGTCCC
>JACNJX010000052.1 GCA_014382345.1 Alphaproteobacteria bacterium | reverse complement strand
AAAGGCAATACCAAGCTGGGTAAGCGGGAAATAGATATACGGCATTCGAATCTTCTTCCCCGCCGTCATCGCCGCCATCAACTGAGGATTCCGGCTCCGTGCCTGCAACCTGTTTCTCGTCTTCGGCGATGACATCCTCTTCGCCATCACCCAAATCGTCATCCTCTTCCTCAAAGTCATATCCCTTGCCGGCCTTATAATCGCTGTCGGCGGCGGTGATGAGCTTGTCGATGATGCGGAAATTCTCGTCGTAATCGTCCAGCCCGTCGCGGAAACCGAACAGCGGACTGCTCGCCCATAAGGCCTTGAAGGCCTGACGCTTGAGAAAATCCGGAACGTTGGGTGCAAAGAAGGGTTGGAAATCCGACTTCTCGGTCAGGCTTTCGATCGGCGGCAGATCGCGCATCGCCTCTTCCTGCTCGGGCGTCAGTTCGGCTTTGTCGTCCACGCTATCCCATTCATCTTCCGGCCGGGGCGGAAACGCCTTCAATGCTGCGGCGTCGGCATCCAACAGGGCCCCGGTGTTTTGAGGAGCGTCTTCCGGCGCCGCCTCATAGACGGTATCGCCTTCTTCGGGGTCGGCCAGCGGCGCCATGGCTTTGACGAATCCGCGCTCGGTCAGCCCATCCGATTCCTTCAGCGCAACCGGCGCGGCACTGCCCTGGCGAACATAAGGCGCAGCCGGAGCAACGCCCCCATCCTCACTGGCGTCTTCCCTTGATTCTCCGCTGCCCCCTGAACGCTTGAGCCGGGACCAGCGCGACAGGCGTCCCCCGGTCGTTTCTCCCGTCCTCCTCATTGCTTGCCGCTCATTGCCGGGTTTCCTTTGTTTTCGGGCGGAAGCCGCCCTTGCGGGGATCATAGGCCTTCTTCTTGCGTTTCTTGAACTCTACATCGACATGGTTACGGTCGACGAAATCGAGAACCCAGGCCAGGACGTTGGGCGGCATGGCGACGCCTTCGACGATCTGGTCGGTGTCCTCGGTATAGCTTTCCGCCTCGTACGGGCAGGCGGTGGCCAGAAACGGCATGAACTCGGGCTCGTCGGCTTCCTCGCCGGGGGTCAGCACGATATAAATGGCGGGCTGGTTCTCTGAGATGTTCTTTTTGTAACCCTCGGTCTCGCCGGCAAACAGTTCCAGCGCCAGGGTGCCGGCGTGAAAATGCACCCAGTCCTCGCCGCGCCGAAGCTCGAGCCATTCGTCGGTAACGCTCATCGGCGGCGCGCCGACAATGACCGCGACCGGCGCATAGACATGGTCCTGCCACGGGTTGTCGATGTCCCGGCGCTCGATGACGATGCCGACATCAATGCTTTCGCGTGAGTCCGTTTTCTTTTCCGTCGCGATGGTGGTTTCGCTGCTCATGCGGCTCCTCTTTGTTCGGCGTCCAGCAGCCGTTCGGCTTCGGCCAAATGTTCCGGCGCGTTGACGTTGAAGAAAGGATCGAACGGATCGGTCGGAAAGTCCACCTCGATCAGATTATAGCGCGCCGTCCAGCGGTCGATCTTGCGCATCTCTTCCTCGACCATGGCGCGGCGCAGGTCGCCCGCCAGACGCACCGGCCACAGGCCGAAAACGGGGTGCGAGCGGCCGCCCGATTGGGCACAGCCAAGTTCCGCACCTTCCCCCTCCACCGCAGAGACCATCCGCTCGACCAGGATTTCCGGCACGAACGGCGCATCGGAGGCAAAGGTCACCACCCACTTGGATTCGGGCGCGTTGGCGGCGGCCCATTCGAGCCCCGTCAGCACGCCGGCCAGGGGCCCGGCGTATCCTTCTATGACGTCGGGCACGACAGCGAGGCCGTAGTCCGAAAAGCGCGCGCTGTCGCCGTTGGCGTTGATGATGAGTGTTGAGACCTGGGGCCGGACGCGCTCGATGATGCGGTCGAGCATCGGCCGGCCACCCAGCATGGACAGCCCCTTGTCGCCGCCGCCCATGCGTCGGGCCAACCCGCCGGCCAGCAGCACGCCGATAACGGGACAACCGGCCGCCGTCATTGCGCTGCCCCCTTGCGGTTGAGTTCTATGGGCTCATCGTCTTCGGACAAGTCTTGCGCATCATGAATAATGCGGTCTTCGCCGGACAGAACGATGAAACGTTTTCCCCGGGCGCGGCCGATCAGGGTCAGGCCGACGCTGCGTGCCAGTTCCACGCCCCAGGCGGTAAAGCCCGAGCGCGACGCCAGAATGGGAATGCCCATCTGCACCGCCTTGATGACCATTTCGCTGGTCAGCCGTCCGGTGGTGTAGAAGATTTTATCGGCCCCGCCGATGCCGTGCTTGAACATGTACCCAGCGACCTTGTCGATGGCGTTGTGGCGGCCGACGTCTTCCATATATAGAAGCACCCGGTCCTGTTCCGCCAGCACGCAGCCGTGAATGGCGCCGGCCTCCAGATAAAGGCTCGGATGGGTGTTGATTTTTTTCATCAGGGCGTACAGCCACGATGTTTTGATCACCGCGTCTTTTGGCAGGGCCGCGTCATCGAATTTTTCCATGACGTCGCCGAACACGGTGCCCTGGGCGCAGCCCGACGTCAGGGTTTTTTTCTTCAGTTTTTCCTCGAAGTTCGTCTTGCGCGCCGTGCGCACGACGATGGTGGAGATGTCTTCTTCGTAATCGACGCCGGTGATCTCGTCATCGGGCAGCAGCATGTTCTGGTTCACCAGATAGCCGATGGCCATGTATTCCGGGTAATCGCAGATCGACATCATGGTGACGATTTCCTGGCCGTTGAGGAACAGCGTCAGGGGGCGTTCCACGGTGACCGAGGTTTCCACCGGGTTGCCATCCTGATCGGACCCGGTGACCCGCTCGGTCAGGCGCGGATCCTTCGGGTCGGGCATGATGAGATGTTCGTCGGCGGCCATTTTGAATGCTCCCCAGGATAAGGGCGGTTTCCCCGCCTCGTTCCCGTCTTATGACTATGGATATGACGATAAGGAATTACAAGAGGCGAGCAAGGCCGAAGGCCTGGCCAGGATTTGGCCGCAAGGCCTGACCGAGGCCCCGTCCAATATTTCTAAAAATTTGCAAATTTACGTTTTTTTATGTTTAAAATACGAAAATTCGGAATAATATGTAAAAAAAAGCATGTCAACGGGGAGCAAACGAACCATTCCATGACCGATTTCACCGACGCCCTTGGTGCCGCCGCGGCCCTGGTTTTCGGACTGGACGCGTCCCTGACCGAGATCGTGATGCTGTCGTTGCGCGTCAGCCTGTCCGCCGTCGCCATCGCCGCCCTGATCGGCCTGCCGACCGGCGCGCTGCTGGCGCTTTACCGGTTTCGCGGGCGCTTTTTCCTGGTCGTATCTATGAATGCCCTGATGGGCCTGCCGCCGGTGGTGGTCGGGTTGATTGTTTATCTGCTGCTCAGCCGCGCCGGACCGTTCGGCGTGTTCGGACTGCTGTTCACGCCGGCGGCGATGATTATCGCCCAGGTGCTGCTGGTGACGCCGATCATCGCGGCGCTGACTCGCCAGGTGATCGAGGACTTGTGGATCGAATATGAGGAACAGATGCGCTCGCTCGGCGCCGGGCCGTCGCGCGCCATGCCGGCGTTGTTATGGGACGGGCGCTTTACCCTGATCACCGCCATCCTGGCCGGGTTCGGCCGGGCCAGCGCGGAAGTCGGTGCGGTGATGATCGTCGGCGGCAATATCGACCACGTCACCCGCGTGATGACGACGTCGATCGCGCTCGAAGTCTCCAAGGGCAACCTGGCGCTGGCGCTCGGACTCGGCATTATCCTGCTGGTGCTGTCGGCGGGAATCAACGGCGCGGCCTATATCATCCAGCACCGCACCAAACGGTGGCACGCATGAACGAGCCCTCTCCCGCCCCTTCGATCCTGCCGCTGGAACTGGACGGCGTCTGTTTCGAGGCCGGCGGCACCCGCCTGATCAAGGATATTTCCTGGCGTTTCGAGGCCGACCGCCGAACCGTCGTCATCGGCCCCAACGGCGCCGGTAAGAGTCTGTTCCTGCGGCTTTGCCACGGCTTGATCAAACCCAGCCGGGGATCCGTCCGCTGGCACGGGGTCGAGGCCGCAGCCCCGGACGAAAGCCCGGCCAATGCCGGAGCCTGGGCCGCCCGCCATCAGGCGATGGTATTCCAGCGTCCGGTGATGTTGCGGCGCTCGGTCACCGCCAACGTCGACTACGCCCTCAAACTGCACCACATTCCCCGCGCCAAACGAGCGGAAACCATCGAGCGGGTGCTGCACGAAACCGGGCTGAAACGCCTGGCGCACCTGCCGGCACGGGTGCTGTCCATCGGCGAACAGCAGAAACTGGCCCTGGCCCGGGCCTGGGCGCTGAAGCCTCAGGTTTTGTTCCTGGACGAGCCAACGGCGAGCCTCGATCCATCCGCCACCCACGGAGTCGAGGAGATCATCGAGGCCATTCACAACCAGGGCACCCGTATCATCATGACCACCCATGACCTGGGTCAGGCCCGGCGCATGGCCGACGAGGTGTTGTTCATCAATCGTGGGCGCATACTCGAATCGGCTCCGGCCAAACAGTTCTTCGAAGCGCCCCAAAACGATCTCGCCCAGGCCTTCGTTAGGGGCGAGCTGTTGTGGTGGAACAAGGGTCAGGACAATCGCAAGCACCAACCCGGCGACCCGACCGAAGGAAAACCCGAATGACCAGACGCTTCCTTATGACCGCGCTTCTCACCCTCGTCTTTTCAGGCCCGGCGGGCGCTGCGGAAAAATTCATCACTCTGGTCGGCACCACCTCGACCGATAATTCGGGACTCTATGAAAAGATCCTGCCGCTGTTCACCGCCAAATCCGGCATCCGTGTGCGCGTCGTTTCCGTCGGCACCGGGCGCGCCATCAACATCGCCCGAAACGGCGACGCCGACGTGCTGCTGGTGCACCACCGCCCGTCGGAAGACAAATTCGTCGCCGGGGGTTACGGCGTGAAGCGCCATGACGTCATGTACAACGACTTCATCATCGTCGGCCCTAAAAACGACCCGGCAAACATCCAGGGTCTGAAAAGCGTCTCCGACGGACTGGCGCAAATCGCGGCGACGAAAAGTGCCTTCGTGTCACGCGGCGACGACAGCGGCACCCATAAGAAGGAACTCTCCATCTGGCGCATGGCCGGCATTGATGCCGCCAAGTCCAGCGGCCAGTGGTACAGGGAAGCCGGCGCCGGCATGGGCGCGACGCTGAATACCGCGGCGGCCATGCCCGCCTACACCCTGGCCGACCGGGGCACCTGGCTGAAGTTCGAAAACCGGGGGGACTTAAGGCTCTTGGCCGAGAATGACCCGCTGCTGTTCAATCCCTACGGCGTCATCCTGATCGACCCGAAACGCCACCCGCACGTCAAAGCGAAAATGGGTCAGGCCTTCATCGACTGGATCACCGGACAGGAAGGCCAGACCGCCATCGCCGCCTACCGCATCAAAGGCCGCCAGGCGTTTTTCCCGAACGCGAAGAGGTAGGAGATTATAGCGGCCGCCCGACGCCGGCGGCGCGCAGCGTTTCTTCGTTGATGCCGCGGCCCGAGCAGCAGTCGGCGAGGGCGCCGTCGATGACGACGGCAGGTACCGACTGGATGTCGAGCGACTTCGCCCTCTCGGCGACGGCCGCGTCTTTCATGTCCAACACCGTCACTTCGCAGGACGGGCAAATCATGCCCCGGACCTTGTCGACGGCGTCCGTGCAGACGCCGCATCCGGCGCTGAAAATTTCGATTTGTCTTTTGTCGCTCATGGCGTTTTCTCCATTAAATTTCTGATTTCAGGTCAGACTTCGGCCTCGACACAGGCCGGGCAATCGGGGCCGGCGCCTTGCCTTGGGCGCGGCCAGGAATTCCAGACCGAGGCGGCGACCAGGACGGCGAGGCCGGTGTACATCACCGGGTCGTTGTCATAGCCGAACTTTCCGACCATCACCGTCATCGCAGACGCCAAACCCAGCGCGAACGGCCCATAGCCCCGGCGCAGGCGCGCCCGGAACGCCAGCGCGAACACGGAGATGACGAGGAAGAATCCGGTCAGCGGCATCAGGTAGGGCGTGTAGTCGACGAAGCTGACGCCCAGACTGCTCAACAATCCGGCATAGGCCGGCCAGCACGCCGGGCATGTCAATTTCGGCAGCAGCGCCGCGCCGACCGACGGCAGCAGGGCGGCGTTCAGGCGCACACGCTTTTTCCAGCCGCCCCCTCCTTGCACAGCCTCCGGTTCCGTTTCCATCACCACAGCGTCAGTCATGCTCATCCTCTTCGTCACCGGTGTTCAGGGCGTCGAGGATTGGGCATTCGGTCAACGGCCCGTCGCCGCTGCATTCCTCGATCCATTGCGAGAGCACGGATTTCATGCCTTCCAGCACGGCGATCTTGTCTTCCATGTCGCGGACTTTTTCCGACGCCTGGGCGCGCACGTCGCAGCACGACGCCGCCGGGTCCGTTTGCAGCGACAACAGGTCCTTGATCTCGCCCAGGGTAAAGCCGACCTGCTGGGCGCGTTTGATAAACCGGATATGGCGGACAGAGTCCGGCGCATAACGGCGATAGCCGTTGCCGTCGCGGTCCGGTGCATCGATCAGCCCTTCGCGCTCGTAATAGCGAAGCGCCTCGACCGTGACGCCGCTCTTCCTGGCCGTTTGCCCTATGTTCAGCATTATTCTCACATCTCTAAATTCGGAAGCATTCTAAACCCTAAAGTTAACTTCAGGGTCAAGAAAAAAGAACCAAAGAAAAAACCAGGACTCTTTTTAAACCCCCTCCACGACAAGCATGTTGCCGCGGGACGCCGACTGGCGCAGCGCCTTCGGGCCTTCGTACTCGGCCGATTCGTGCCATGCCTTCGCCTGTTCCATGGAGGGGAATTTCAGCACAACGCACCGGGGGTGTGGCCAGTCGCCTTCGAGAATTTCCTGCACGCCGCCGCGTACGATGTATTCCCCGCCATATTGTTCCAGTGTCGGGGGCACCTGGGCGCGGTAAACCTCGAACGTGTCCGGGTCGGTGACGTCGATCTGCACGATGATGTAAGCGGCCATATTTCTCTCCTGTAAATTCTCTATCTCTTGAATATTTCCTGGCCGGACGGAACGCCGGTCTTGTGCCGGGGGGCCGGGCCTCATATATGGTTGGCATCATCTTAAGGAATTCAAACAGGTAAGGAACCCGTTCATGAGCTATCATTTTTCCAAGACCCTCGACCTGCCGTTCGACGATGCGATCGAAAAAGTGACTGCCGCGCTGGGCGAAAAAGGCTTCGGAGTGCTGACCACTATCGACGTCAAGGCGACGCTGAAGAAAAAGCTGGATGTGGATTTCCGGCCCTACACCATCTTGGGCGCCTGCAACCCGACCTTCGCCCACAAGGCCCTGCAAAGCGAAGGCAAGATCGGCACCATGCTGCCGTGCAACGTTGTCGTACAGGACACCGGCGACGGCGCCGTCGAAATATCGGCGGTCGATCCCATGGCCTCCATGCAGGCCATCGACAACCCGGACCTGGGCGCCATCGCCACCGAGGTCCAGGGCCTGCTCAAGGGCGTCATCGAAGGGCTTTAGAAAAAGACAGAGTTCGCAAGAAAAACGGCGACCCCCGATATCACTGGGGAACCGCCGTTTTTTATTCAGAACAAAAGGCCCGAAAAAACCAGGATTTCAGGCGCCTTTTTTGATCAGGATTTCTTGATCATGAACGTGTAGACACCGTCGTTGTCGTTGGTATCAACCAGCTCATTGCCGGTGGTGCGGCAAAACGAATCGAAGTCCTTCACCGATCCGGGATCGGTGGCGATCACTTCGAGAACTTCCCCCGCGCCCAGGTCCTTCAACGCCTTCTTGGCTTTGAGAATCGGCAGCGGGCAGTTCATCCCCTTGGTATCAAGTGTGGTTGTCGCGCTCATTTCGGTTTCATTTCCATTAATTGTTGCGTTTACTTGTCTTCCCTGTGGACGGCTATTTTAGTCATCCGGACCGACCCTGGCAATCAACCTTCGACATATTTCAGGCACAAAACCCTGAGACACGACGCCAGATTCTTCTGGTCCGAAAACTGGCAGTGGTCATGGACCTTGGTAATCAACCCCGCCACTGTCGTCCCTTCCTTTTCCGCCAGATCTTCCATCACCGTCCAGTAGGCCTGCTCCAGGCGGATGGTCGTCGAATGCCCATGAATGCGGACCGACCGGCGCACCGGCGTGTAAAAAATCTTCGCCTGTTCCGGGCTACACGTGGTGAACAACTGGGATAAGGGCGATTCCCCTCTTACGCCTTCGTTCGCACCCTGCTCACCTTTCCCAGGCGCGCTATCGCTCAAGATAGCCGGCAATGTTTTCTCCCCCTCTTTCCGGCGTTCCCGTTGCGGGGGTCTTAGCGCCCCCATCCACGCGGTACGACCGCCGACGTTAACTTGGAACCGGCTCAGATGAACAGGTTGATATCCGACTTCAGCGCGTTTTCCATATAGGTGGCGGCGCCGCCGATCTCAATGCCGTCGATCAGATCTTCCTTGCCCCATTCGAACAGGTCCATGGTCATCTGGCAGCCGATGAATTCGATATCCGATTCGATGGCGGCTTCACGCAGTTCCGGAATGGAGGCGACGCCTTTTTTCTTGATCAGGTTCTTCATCATCGCCGAACAGGCGGCATCGACGCCGGGAATCGCAGACATCAGGTTCGGCATGGTCATGTGCATGCCCATCAACGGCATTTCCATACCCGGATTGCCGAGGGTGGAAATCTGCAAATGGTCGAGGTTCTTTTTCAGAAGCTGCAACCCGTAAAACGTAAAGAACATGGTGACCTTGACGTCCATGGCCGCCGCCGTGGTTCCCAGGATGAAGGGCGGATAAGCCCAGTCCAGCGTCCCCTTGGTGACGATAATGCTCATGGATTTGGTGTTGGACCCGTCCCCGCTCATATTCAACTCTCTCCACTAGGTTGGTCCCTTGGCCGGACCTTTGGTTGGAACCGCGAAACAAGGGCTTCCCCGTCCGCAAAATTGTCCGCAAAATCGGATTTCAACCACTCTAACGACGCCAGCCTCTAGGCCGGTAGTACATGTTGCTTACACACGAACTTGTGTAAAGTCTTATATCAGGGAAAACCCTTATATCGAACGTCATAGGTCAAACTCCTCAGGCTTACCGGCCCCTTGCCTCCCACTTGCCCACCATTTGCCACCTCCTTTTGTGGTGTATTTTTGCAACACTCGGATAAAAACTGTTGCGCCCGTATCATAGTACTACGCTGTCAGTGGTTTTTAAAATACTATTAGCCCCACTCGTTAACCACACATTGAACGGTTGGCGTTGTGGAAATGGGATGTCCGGGCAGTAAGGCCCTGGCGTCCTTAAGGAACCTCGGGAGAGGGTTCCGATCAACCGTTTAGGGGAAAGTTCGAAATGTCAGTTAAAAAATTACAAACAGCATTGTTGACTGCCGTCCTGGCCGGGGGCACCGCCATTCTGGCGCAGCCCGCCCAGGCCACCGAGGGTTACTTCCAACATGGCTATGGTACTGCCGCAAAAGGCATGGCGGGCGCTGGCGTTGCCGCACCGCAAGACACCCAAGCCGCAATCAACAACCCTGCGGGCATTCGTGGCCTTGGCGATCGCTTCGATGGCGCCTTGTCATTCTTTTCACCAATTCGTAAGTATGACGCTAAAGTGCCCGAGGTCTTCATCGCTGACGAACAGCATGAAAGTCGGAGAAACCTCTTTTTGGTTCCGTCCCTGGGCGCAAGCTGGGACATGGGTAATTATTCCCTTGGTCTGGCCCTGACGGCCAATGGCGGCATGAATACGGATTATGACTCTACGGTCTTTGCGAACGGCACCACCCGGCCGTACCGGCGTTGACCTTAGTCAGGCTTTTATTGGCTTCACCTATGCCCGTGATATAAACAGCACTCACACCTTTGGCATCACGCCGACCATAGCGATCCAGCGATTTAAGGCTCAGGGCTTACAGGGGTTTGCCGGCATTTCACTGGATGGAGGCAGCCTGACGGACAACGGTCACGATTACTCCTGGGGTGGCGGCTTGCGTGTTGGCTGGTTGACCAGAGTGAATGACCAGCTGACTTTGGGTCTTTCCGGGCAAACCAGAATGTGGATGACCAAGTTCCACGAATATAAGGGCTTGTTCGCTGAAGGTGGCAGTTTCGACATCCCTGCTTCTTTGACCGTTGGCGGTTCTTACAAATTCAATGACAAGCTGACCATCAACGCTGATTACAAACGTATTTTCTACAATGACATCGATTCCATTTCCAACGGCCTCCCGTACGTTGGGCCGTTTCACACGGGCGCGGGCGGTAACGAGACTTCACAGTCTCTCGGCGGCGACGATGGTGTTGGCTTTGGCTGGCAGGACGTGAATATCTTCAAAATTGGCGCTCAGTACGTCTACAGCGAAGCCTTGACGTTGCGTGCGGGGGTGGCTCACAACACCGACCCCTTCGAGGGTACAGAAACGCTCTTCAACATCCTGGCCCCGGCCGTTGTTAACACACACTTGAGTGTTGGTGCGAGCTATACCCCTTCTCCGGGCATGACCTTGAACTTAGCGTTCACCCACGCATTTTCAGCCGATATCACCGGTGCCAACACCAACCACACTGCTGGTGCTACTGCTTTGGGTGGTAGTGGTACGGCCCACCAAATCGAACTGGAAATGTATCAGAACGATTTTGAAATTGGCCTTACCGTCGATTTCTAATACCAAATAAGACCGGGCGGCCCAACGCCCGACAGAGTGAGATATGTCAAAAGATTGCGCGTGACCTCCCCGGGTCACGCGCATTTTTTTGCTCGCCCAGGATTAGGACATCGCAAACCCTACGGCGCGTTGTATACGACCCGGCCGAGTGCGGATACGTCATACCCCGGCATGTCTTTGGCCCGTTCCAGAAACGCAGGGCTGGCGGCGAAAGCCAGCAAATCCTGCACCGGCGGCTCGAAATACGCCCGCCGGTGGATCGCCAGGTCAAAGCGTTCCCGGTGCAGGGGCAGGAAGTCGAGCCGGTGCTGGGCGGCCACCGAGGCGACGCACAGGCCCGCATTTGCCTTGCCCTCCTGCACCGCCAGGCTTAAGTCGGTTTCGCTCATCGCCGGGTGCTCCAGAACATCCAAAGCCTCCATCTCCAGTCCGGCTTGCCCGATCAGGTGCGCAAACAGGATCCGCGCCCCCGCCTGCGGCTGGCGGACACAGACGCGGGCCTTTTTCGACTCGAGGTCGGCGATGGACGCAATACCCAAAGGGTTGCCCGGCGCCAGCGCCAGTCCCTGTTCGCGCCACGCCCATTCGACCAGGACCACATCCAGGCCGGGGCACGCGGCCTGGACTGCGGCCTGGTTGTAGGTATCGGAGTCCGCATCATAGACATGCAGGCCCGACAGCATGGCGTCCCCGGCGGCAAGGCGTTCCAGCCCGTCGAGGCTGCCGCCCGGCATCATCGCCAGTTCGCAGCCGGATTCGCGCAGGCTCCACTCCAGCAGGGGGTCGTGCGAGCCGGCGCAGACTGCGGGAGGCGGCTGCCCCCCGAGGGTCATAGCGCCGCCCGCCCCCGGCACACCATCAGGGAATTCCGTGCCCTCGGCGACCCACTGGTCGATCAGAGGCTTCGGGAACAGCCACTTGCCGGTCACCCGAGTGGCGGGGATGCGCTTTTCGCGCAGCAGGTCATAGACCTTGCGCTCCTTAATGCGAAGGTAATCCGCGACCTCGCGGGTGGTCATGAGCTGATTCAACCATTCCCCCTGTTTCTTTCTGCATTATACTGCGTTTTTTCCGGACACCTCTCGAACTTTTTATCGGAAGAGGGTCAAAAAAAGGCGGACAAACCGTGTCATGTCCCTTACATACTAGAGGGTGAAAACAAATAAATACGGCCCGGGGTGGCGTAACGCCCCCGGACCAACGGCCAGACGGATTAACCGCAGGCCGTAAGTGGAGGAACAGGCTTCTCATGAAGCTAAACAAACAAGAGGTTCTCGTATGTAATTGCGAGGGCACGATGACTATTGACGCCAAGGCTCTGGGCAAGGCCTGCGCCGGGGCCGTGGGCTTAGACGAGGGGGCGGAAGCCAGCGGCGAGATGTCGGTCGCCAGCCAGCTCTGCCGGGTCGGGATCGAGGAATTCCAGCGCCACGCCAAAACCGGCGATCCGCTGTTGGTCGCCTGCACCCAGGAAGCGCCATTGTTTCTGGAGGCGCTGGATGAAATGGGAGAACAAGAGGCGAGGGGCGGAGAGACCGCGAGCGGGACCAAACAAGCGACTTCACCCATCCGCTTTGCCAACATCCGCGAAAAAGCCGGCTGGTCCAAGGATGCCGGAAACGCAGCCGCGAAAATGGCCGCCCTGCTGGCCGAGGCATCGCTCGACATCGAAGACAGCAATTCCGTCACCATGACGTCGGAAGGCGCGTTGCTGATCCTCGGCAACAGTGCGGACGCGCTGGAAGCGGCGCAAAAACTTTCAAACCGACTCGACGTCACGGTGATCCTGGAGCCCGGCACGAACGCCCTTCCGCCCCGCGTGATGGACGTACCCGTGTTCACCGGACGCATCACGGCGGCCGAAGGTCATCTCGGCCAGTTTCAAGTTTCGCTGGAAGACTTCATTCCCGCCAGCCCGTCCTCGAAGGGAACCCTCGGCTTCGACGGTCGGCCGCAGAAAGGCGCGTCCGAAGCCGATTTGATATTGGACCTGCGTGGCGGCGCGGCGCTGTTCCCCGCACCCGAAAAGCGCGACGGTTATTTCAATCCCGACCCCGGCAATCCGGCCCTGGTGGCGGACGCCCTGCTGGACCTGACGGACATGGTGGGGACGTTCGAAAAGCCCCGCTATGTGGATTACGACGACGCCATCTGCGCCCATTCCCGTGCCAAAATTACCGGCTGCACCCGATGCGTGGACAACTGCCCGACCGGCGCCGTCCAGCCCGACGGCGACAGAGTCGCCTTCGATCCTTATATCTGTGCCGGCTGCGGCACCTGCGCCAGCGTCTGCCCGACCGGGGCGGCGCGCTATAGCCTGCCCGCAGGCGAAACCCTGTTCAAGCGTCTGCGCACCCTGCTCCGCAGCTATGCCGGCGCGGGTGGCAAGAGGCCCCAACTCCTGGTCCATGACACGGAACACGGCGAAGTCATGATCTCCCTCATGGCCCGGAATGGCGGCGGCCTGCCGGCCAATGTGCTGCCATTCGTGGTCAATCAAGTCACCCAGGCGGGGCTGGACCTGCTGTTGGCGGCTTCAGCCTACGGGGCAGAACGTGTCCTGGTATTGTTGCCGCCAAACAAGGACGACGAACGCCCGGCCCTGGAAGCGGAACTCGCTCTTGCCGATACGGTTCTGGACGGCCTCGGCTACGGCACTGGGCGCTTCGAAATACTCGACGACGCCGACCCCGAGGCCATTGAGCAACGGCTCTATAGCCTGAAGGCCCTGTCGCCGATGGCGCAGGCCGACTTCCTGCCGCTGGGCCGCAAACGGTCCATCATGTCGCTGGCTTTAAGCGAACTGCACAAGGCCGCGCCCACGCCCGTCGATGCCATCGACCTGCCCGAAGGCGCACCTTTCGGCACCGTTATCGTGGACACGGACGGCTGCACCGTCTGCCTCGCCTGTGCCGGCGCGTGCCCGACCCGGGCGCTTCGCGACAACGAGGACAAACCGCAGCTCAGCTTTACCGAGCAGGCCTGCGTGCAATGCGGGCTGTGCCGCAACACGTGCCCGGAAAAAGTCATCACCCTGATTCCGCGCCTGAGTTTCCTGCCCGAAGCCGGTGAAGCGATAATCGTCAAGGAGGATGCCCCCTTCGAGTGCATTCGCTGCTCCAGGCCCTTCGGCGCGAAATCGTCCGTCGAGGCGATGGTCAAAAAACTGGAAGACCACCCCATGTTCCAGGAAAAGGGCGGTACGGACCGGATCAAGATGTGCGACGACTGCCGCGTCTTTGCGCTCGCCGAAGAAGACCAGCACCCGATGGCGGCAGGCGCCCGCCCGGCGCCCCGCACCACCGCCGATTACCTGGCCGAGCGCGACGAATTGCGCAAGGCGGCGGAAAAGGACATGGCGGAAAAAGGCCTGCTCGAAAAGAACGCCGGGGCTGACACGGAAGGAAAAGCCTGATGATTGACCCCTTCGGACGCGAGGTCAGCTATCTCCGGGTTTCAGTGACCGACCGCTGCGATTTCCGCTGTGTCTATTGCATGTCTGAAAACATGTCGTTCCTGCCCAAGGTGGACGTGCTGAGCCTGGAGGAACTGGACCGTTTGTGTTCGGCCTTCGTGCGCCAGGGCGTCAAGAAGCTGCGCCTGACCGGTGGCGAACCGCTGGTCCGCCGCAATATCATGAGCCTGCTGAAAAACCTGTCGCGCCACCTTGAGACCGGCGACCTGAAAGAACTGACGCTGACCACCAACGGCAGCCAATTGCCCAAATACGCCTCCCAACTGGTGGATTACGGCATCAAGCGGATCAACATTTCCCTCGACACCCTGGACGCCGATAAATTCAAGCAACTGACCCGCTGGGGCGAACTGGATAAGGTTCTGGCCGGCATTCGCGCCGCCAAAGACGCTGGCCTCGCGATCAAGATCAACACCGTCGCCCTGAAGAACTTCAACGAAGGGGAAATCGGCGACTTGATCCGCTGGTGCGGCGATGAGGGCTACGACATGACCCTGATCGAAACCATGCCGCTGGGCGAAATCGGCGGCGACAGGGTCGAACAGTATCTGCCCCTGTCAGACGTCCGGGAGCGCCTGGAGGAAACCTTCACCCTGACCGACATCGATCACAAGACCGGCGGCCCGGCGCGTTTCGTGGACATCAAGGAAACGGGCCGCAAACTCGGCTTCATCACGCCGCTGACCCATAACTTCTGCGAGGGTTGCAACCGTGTCCGGCTGACCTGCACAGGCACGCTTTATATGTGTCTGGGCCAGGACGACGCCGCCGACCTGCGCACACCGTTGCGCGCGTCGGAAGGTGACGAATTGCTGGATACCGCCATCCTGGAAGCCATCGGCCGCAAGCCCAAGGGTCACGACTTCGCCATCGACCGGGCAGGCGAAAGCCCGGCGCTGACCCGCCACATGAGCGTCACGGGCGGCTAATATCCCCGGACACCTCCCGAGAAGGCTTGACCCGGCCTGTCTGCCCGACATCTATTAAGGGTATCTCTTAATCAAGTGGCGACCACAACGCCGGACGGGGAACCGTGGATATCCTGGATTTTCTGCAACGGTTGATGTGCTGGCTAGGGTTTCATGATTTCCGGGTCCTGGAGGTCACCTTCGGCTTCGGCGAAGCCGGTGACGTGGAAAAGGTCGAATGCAAAAATTGCGGCTATGTCACCACGCGCACGAAACGCCGGGACTAACCGCAGCCTCCCCTTACACGAACCTTCCTTTCGCAGCCAAGCCGACAGGATCGCCTTAGCCGTGAATATACATTTCCAGTTGCTCGATGGTCGTTTTCTGCTCGTCTATAACGCTCCTGACCAGATCGCCGATGGACACCAGCCCAATCAGTTCGCCATCGTCCAGCACCGGCAGGTGGCGGACACGGCGGCGTGTCATGACCGACATGCATTCATCAACGGTCTGTTCGGGTCGGGCGAAAATCACCGGTGACGCCATCACGTCACGGACCGTCGTTTCCGGAGACGCCTTGCCCTTCAGGAACACGTTGCGGGCGTAATCCCGCTCGGCGAACATTCCGATGGGCTTTTCGTCTTCCATCACCACCAGGGCACCGACATCCTTTGCCGCCATTTTCCTGATAGCATCCAGCACGGTTTCGTCCGGACCGATGGTCAGGACACTGCGGCCCTTCCATTCGAGCAACCGCCATAACATGGTCATCCGAAAACCTCCTTTTAAAAAAGAACAGGCGCGGATCGTCTGCGTAGCGTTTGCTTTTGATGGGCCAGTATAACAGATTCCCAGCCCGGAATGAAGGAAGGTGTAAAAAACGGGCGGAAGCGCTATCTCATCCGGGTTCCGGTCAGATAATCCATCGCCGCATCAACGCCGCCGCCTGCGTTGTCCAGGCCGAACAGCCGCAGTCCCATTTCCACACCGACCAGCGTGCCACCGAGCGTCAGGTCGTTGAAATCGCCAAGGTGGCCGATACGGAAAACCTTGCCAGCGACACGGCCCAGGCCCGAACCCAGCGACATGTCGAAATTGTCCAGCACCACCTTTCGGAAATCATCGGCGTCACGGCCATCCGGCATCAGCACCGCGGTCAGGGACGAGCTGTATTCCGCTTCATTGGCGCACCACAATTCCAGCCCCCAGGCCCTGACGGCGCGCCTTGTCGCCTCGCCGTGCCGCGCATGGCGGGCGAAGACATAGTCCAGCCCTTCCTCGTTCAACATGTCCAGCGCCTCTTTAAGCCCGTATAACAAATTCGTCGCCGGGGTATAGGGGAAGAAGCCCTTTTCATTGGCGCTAAGCATCTCAGCCCAGCGCCAGTAGGATTTCCGAAACCCGGACGCTTCCGCCGCCGCCAGGGATTTCGGATTGACCGCCGTAAAGGATAATCCCGGCGGCAGCATCAGGCCCTTTTGCGAGCCGCTGACGGTGACATCGACGCCCCATTCGTCGTGCCGGTAGTCCATGCAGGCCAGCGACGAAATGGTGTCGACCATCAAAAGCGCCGGGTGGGACGCCGCATCCATGGCAGCGCGCACGGCGGCGATATCGCTGGTAACGCCTGTAGAGGTTTCGTTGTGAACGGCGCAGACGGCCTTGATCGTGTGACCGGCATCGGCGGTCGGGCGGTCTTCCCCCGCCGCAGCATCGACGCCCGTGCGCCAGTCGCCGGGAACCAGATCAATCTCCAGGCCCAGGTTCTCGGCCAGGCTCTTCCACAGGGTCGCGAATTGCCCGGTTTCGAACATCAGCACCTTGTCGCCGGGCGACAGCGTGTTGACCAGGGCCGCCTCCCACGCGCCGGTGCCCGACGCCGGGAAAATAACCACCGGGTGTTCGGTTTTGAACACGCCCTTGATGCCGGCCAGAACCGACAGACCCAGTTCGGCAAAATCCGGGCCGCGATGGTCGATGGTCGGACGCGCCATGGCCAGAAGGACCCGCTCCGGCACATTGGTGGGGCCTGGTATTTGTAAAAAATGACGGCCGCTTTTATAGGTCATGACGTCTCTTCCCTGTATTCATTCAGAGATTGAGTATACAGGGAATCGATAAACCTGAAACCTCAGGGCCTCAACCCGTTGAGATAATCGTTCAGGCCCATCAGGCACTGGTGGAAAATCTTCATGTCCTGGGCGTTCTTGGCCTGGCTGAAGGCACCTTGAAGGGCGGCGATAATGAACGCCGCCGTGGTGTCGACCTCGATCGCCGTATCGACGCTTCCCGCGTGCTGGCCTTGCCTGAGCGCCTTGGCCAGCATACGCCGCCAATCGCGGTAGAGAATTTCGATGCGGCTGCGGAAGCCGTCGTCCACCGGGGCCATTTCCTGCGCCAGATTGTTGAGCGGGCAGCCCAAAGTCAGCATTTGCGGCAAGTCTTTCTTAAGCCGCGTCGAAATGACTAAAGCCAGCGCCTGCAGCGGGTCGTCCTTATCCTCCAGGGGCCTAAGCCACCAGTCGTTCAGATAGTCCCGCAAAGGGCCTTCGACGACGGCATAGCCGAGTTCCATCTTCGATGAAAAATGGTGATAAAGCGCGCCCTTGGTCAGGCCCGTTTCGGCGAGAATCGCATTCAGGCCGGCGGCTTGAAACCCGTCGCGGTGAATGGCGCGGAACGCCGCGTCCAGCAACAGACGCCGCGTAGAGAGGGATTTTTTCCGGGGCTTCGCCATACCGGTCAGTATGTTCCGGTCTATACCTGAAAACAAGGCCCCCATTTTGCTTTCTCCCTTGATTTTACAGGAAAAAAGTACGACACAGACGAGACTTAAGGAAAAAACCGATGAAATTCGACACCATCGCCATTGCCGCCGCCGAAGGACCGGAAGCGCAAAATGCACTCGCTAATCTGAGCGAACGCTACGAAACGGTGCCTGCCGAGGAGGCCGATATCGTTGTCGCCCTTGGCGGCGACGGCTTCATGCTGGAAAGCCTGCACCGCCATATGGAAAACCCGAAGCCCATCTATGGTATGAACCGGGGCTCCATCGGGTTTCTGATGAATGCGTTCGAAGAAGACGGCCTGCTGGAGCGCCTAAAAAAGGCCGAACCGGCCCAAGTGCATCCGCTGCGCATGACGGCAACGGACGCCGAGGGGGCCGAACATCAGGCGCTGGCCATCAACGAGGTTTCGCTGCTTCGCCAGACCCGGCTGGCAGCCAAACTGAGAATCGAAATCGACGGCGTCGAGCGCATGTCGGAACTGGTTTGCGACGGCGCCATGGTGGCGACGCCGGCCGGCTCGACGGCCTATAACGTCTCCGCGTACGGCCCCATCATCCCCATCGGCACGGGCGTTCTGGCATTGACGCCGATCAGCGCCTTCCGGCCCCGGCGCTGGCGCGGCGCGCTGTTGCCGGAAACCGCTACCGTGGTCTTCGAGGTCAGCGACCCCACCGTACGCAAGGTCAGCGCCACCGCTGATTTCACCGAGGTCCGCAACGTCGCCCGGGTGGATATCCGCCGCGCCACGGATTGCACGGTCACCTTTTTGTTCGACCCCGAACACGATCTTGAGGAACGCATCCTCAAAGAACAGTTCCTGCCGTGACAAGAAGCGGGGACGGGCCTCTTTGCGGGGGCATCCCCGAAGTCCCCGGGGCCCGGACAGGGACCAAATAATGACTCTACCCGCGTTCCTGAAATTCGATCCCCGGCTGGTCTTCGGCGCGTTCCTGACCCTGTTGCTGGGCGCCGTCGGCGGCGCCGTGTTCGATTGGCTGACCATGCCGCTGGCCTGGCTGATCGGGGCCATGATCATCATCACCATCGCGGCCTTGGCGGGCGCCCCTTTGAAACCGCCGGGGCGGCTCAGAAACCTGATGATCGGCGTGCTCGGCATCATGCTGGGCAGCGCCTTCACGCCGGACATCCTGGAAAGCGCCGTTTTGTGGTCAACCAGCATCCTGACCCTGATAGCCTTCGTCGTCGTACTGGCCGCGGGCGTCGCCGTGTTTCTCAACCGGGTCGCCGGGTTCGATCCGGTGACGTCCTATTTCGCCGCCGCGCCGGGCAGCTTCGCCTCGATGGTCATCATGGGCGTCGAGATGGGCGGCGACGAGCGTAACATATCGCTGATCCACGCCATCCGCATCATGCTGACGGTACTGGTGATCCCGTTCTGGTTCCGGTTTTACTACGGCTATGTGCCCGGCGGCGCCGGAGGGCTTCCGGGGCTGGGGTCGATCATGGATTTCCCGCTCGATGACTTCGCCATCCTGGCCGCCTGCGCGTTGGGCTACCCACTGGCCAAGCTGGTGCGGATGCCCGCCGGCGCCTTGTTGGGGCCGATGTTCCTCAGCGCCGTGGTTCATTTGACCGGATTGACGTCGGCCAAGCCGCCGTCCGAGATCGTCAACCTGTCGCAGTTGGTCATCGGCACAGGACTGGGCTGCCGCTTCGTCGGGCTGCATGTGAAGCGCGTGATCGGCACCATGATGCTCAGCGTCGGCGTCACCTTGTTTATGCTGTTGCTGGCGGCATCCTTCGCGTTCGGCCTGGAATACTTCACCGGCCTGCCCTTCGCCGCCCTGTGGCTCGCCTTTGCGCCGGGGGGGCTGGCGGAAATGACGCTGATCAGCCTGGCCATGGGCATCGACACGGCGTTCGTGTCGACCCATCATCTGGTGCGGATGATCTTCCTGGTGTTTGTGACGCCGCTGGTGTTTTCGCAGATCCGGGACCGGCTGGGCGCTAAACCCAGGAAGTAGCTATTCCCGGTGATCGGCGCCGACGGCGTCCGAAACATGGGCGAAGCCGTCCCGTTCCATCAGGCGGACAAGATCGCGGTTGATGCGCCCGACCAATCCCGGCCCTTCGTAGACCAGCGCCGTATAGAGTTGCACCAGCGAGGCGCCTGCGCGGATCTTGGCGTAGGCATCGGCGCCCGAAGAAATCCCGCCGACGCCGATCAGCGGAATTTTCCCCTCCGTCAGCCTGTACAGGTCGGCCAGCACACGGGTCGAAGACTCGAACAAAGGCTTGCCGCTCAGCCCCCCCGCCTCATCCCGGTGGCGGTCCCGCAATCCTTCAGGCCGCTCGATCGTGGTGTTTGTCGCGATCAGGCCATCCAACCTCTTGTCCAGAGCCACGGCGGCGATGTCGCGCTTGTCGTCTTCGGTCAGGTCGGGCGCGACTTTTAGCAACACCGGGGGCGGAGCGTCCGGAGCGGCCTCCATCCGGGCGGCAAAAACCGCATCGAGCAATTCGCCCAGTTCGCCCCGCCCCTGCAAGGCCCGAAGCCCCGGCGTGTTGGGCGAAGACACGTTGACCACCAAATAGTCGGCGACTCCCGCGAAGGCGCGCACACCGGCGGCGTAATCGGCCGCCGCATCCTCACTGGTCTTGTTCTTGCCGAGATTGACGCCGACCGGCCCGGAACGCCGGGCGTGCGGCGGCAAGTTGCCCAGAACCGCGTCCATGCCGTCCCCATTAAAGCCCATGCGGTTGATGACGGCGCGTTCTGCCTCAAGCCGGAACAGGCGCGGCTTCGGATTGCCCGGCTGCGGTTTCGGCGTGACGGTGCCGACTTCGACGAAGCCGAAGCCTTGGCCCAGCATGGCTTCGGAGACTTCGGCGTTTTTGTCGAACCCCGCGGCTAGGCCCACCGGATTGGCGAAGTCCATGCCCCACAGGGATTGCGCCAGCCGGGGGGTATCGACAGGTCGGCAGGCAGGCACCAGTCCCCGTTTCAGGGCGGCGACGGCAAGGCCATGCGCGGTTTCGGGATCAAGCCGGCGGACGAAGGGCCAGAGCAGGGAATACAGACCGCTCATACGGCTACCGCATCTAAATCTATATCGGCGGGAAAAACATGGCGTCCGTCCGGCGCCAACGAAAGATCATCGGCGCGGGCCACGGCGTCCACCGGCAGCGGCCCGTAGAGGTGTGGAAACAACGCGCCGCCCCGCGATTCTTCCCACTTCAGGGCCTCGCCCAGAGCCCCGGCATCGACGCTCAATAACACCAGCCCGTCCTGCCCGGCACGGTGTTTGGCGGCGCTGGCAACGACCTGATCGGCGGCGGAGAAATGAATGAAACCGTCGGCGGCATCCTGGGACGAGCCTTCATAAACGCCCGCAACTTGAGCCGCCTGCCATTCGGCCCGTGTGCACATGTGATAGATGATCGGGGCGTCTACCATTGCAGCTTCTCGCCGCCTTCGATGGTCAGGCCGCCGTCGCCGCCGATGGAAATGGCCTGTTCGTCCTGTTCTTCAACAGGTGCGAGTGCGGGTTCCGGTGTGGGTTCAGGGATGGGTGCAGGCTCCGGTTCCGTTTCGGTGTCCGCTTCCGGAACGTCCCCGGAGCTTTCACCGACAAGCCCTCCCAGCATATTGTCGATAGCGTCCACTTCGGATTCTGCGCCCGGCACGTCCAGGGTGGCCAGGCTTTCCGGCCCATAGTCCGCAACTGGAATGGCGGAAAAATCGAGGCCGGAGTCCATTTCCTCGGGACTGTCCCCGCTCATCACGCCGTCGACCCCAACCTGACACAGGTCATGGGCCTCTGCGGCGGTCAGCGGACGGGCATACAACGCGATATCGTCCATCTCGCCGTGGAAGAACTGCCCGGCCTCGCCCTCCATCGTTTCGACGGCGCCGAAACACCAGGGCGCGGTGTTGACGTCCAGCCCGCCGGCGCATTCCCCGGAGCCGATGGCCTCGCCGTTGAGATAGGCCTTTACGCTGTCCGTCCCTCCACTCGGCCCGCCGCCGGAAGTCCAGGTCACCGTTGCTTGATTCCAATCGTTGGCGCCGAAAGTCCCGGCATCAACGACAAAATCCTCGCCTCCGGCCGAGCGCGTCACGAGTTGCAGTCTTCCATCCCGGATCCGCAGGGCGAAATAACCGGGCGCCTCAGGACCGCCCCTGGAGGCGATGGTTCCGGACCCGATGGCAAAGGCGCAGAACCAGAGCGTCAGGGTTCCCCGGGCAAGCTCCATAGCGGGGTCCGGCGGGATGCGGATATAGTCGTCGATGCCATCGAACACCGCGATGGCGTGAAAAGCCCCGCCTTCATCCTCGTGATTGCCGAAAACCTGGCCGTGGTGCATTCCCGTTTGGTCGACGGTGGCGGCCCCCGTCGACTCATCCAGCTTCCAGTAGGCAACGGGACTGGGCCTGGCTTCCGGCGTTGCATCTTCAAGGTCATCGACAAAAACCGGCGCTTGCAGAGGCGGAGACGCGGGCACGGGCTCTGGAATGAATTCAGGCTCGGGAACCGGTTCGCGATGGGAGATTTCGCCGATTTCAACCATCAGGCTGCCCGAAGAGATCAGCCCCTCCCCGCCGGTGACGGCGATGCCGATAATGAAATCCCCGGTGGCGTCGGCCGGTGGCGAAACCTGCAAATCCTCCAGTTCCTCCACCGTCAGGGTCCAGGTGCTGTCACCGTTGTTGTGTCCCGCCGACAAGGCCGCGCCACGGGGAACGCCGCTGATGATGGCAGTCAAGCCCGGCGTGGCCGTGTCGGCAAAACCGGTGTCGATGGCCAGGGCGATCGCCCTATCGGCATCAAACGGGGCCGCTTCGGCGGGGATGGCCGGAACGTCCTCCCCCGGTGGGGAAAGAGGCTCCGATTCCGTTTCCAGGATGGGTTCGGGCGCCGGCCCGGGGACTGGCCCGGGGACTGGTTCGGGGATTGGTTCGGGCTCAGGTTCGTGAAAACCGGGAGTCGCCGGCAGGGCCACACCGAAAGCAACGGTTTCCGGCGGCCCGCCCCCATCATCGACCTGGACCCGCAGGCTGACAGTCAGGATGGTTTCGCCGGACCCGGACGCGGGCAGGGAAAGGCTCAAGCCCTCCAGGTCGCCGCTTTCCAGCGACCAGACGCCGTCTTCGCCAAGCACTCCCGCCGACACCAACGCACCGGGCGGAACGTTGGCGATGGTGCCCCCCAGAACGCGCGCGCCCTGAAAATCCAGCGGGACCTCGATCGGGAAAGCGCCATCCCAAACACCGGTTTCCTGTTCGTCCGTCATGGTTCTTTCTACTACAGCGGGTTTACGTTTGTGTGTGTCATATCATATTGCCGTTTTTTTCCTTGGCATCCAAACCCATTCCGGGCTGAGACATACCCCTTTCAGAATAGGCCGCAAGGACCATAGCCATTGCGCGCCATATGACGGTACACTCATTTTTTAAACCAACGAGCCGAGCCATGCCCGATCACGCCGCCGTTCTTTTCGCCAACGACGCTTTTTACGTGGCCTTCGCCAACCAGGACTTTCAGGCTATGGAATTCGTCTGGTCCGAACGGGACGCCGTGACCTGCATTCACCCCGGCTGGGACGTGCTGACGGATCGCGACGAGGTCATGGAAAGCTGGGAGCAAATTCTCTCCAACCCCACACCGACCAACATTTCCTGCAAAAGCCCGACGGTCCATGTCTTCGCCGAGACCGCCTATGTGGTCTGCCACGAGATGCTGGACCAAGGCTATCTGGTGGCGACCAACCTCTTCATCAAAGAAGACGGACAGTGGAAAATGATCCATCATCAGGCCGGCGCGGCCCCGCTCCCGGACGACCTGGAAGATGAACCCGAAGACACCCTGCAGTGAGGCGCCATTGAGAAAAATATTAATGACCATCGGCGATGTCGTGATCACCGCCGAATTGTTCGACACCCCAACGGCGGACGCCATTTATCAGGCCCTGCCGTTCTCCTCCGCCGCCAACACCTGGGGCGAGGAAGTCTATTTTGAAACCCCTGTGCGGGCCGAGCACGAGGCGGACGCCCGCGACGTGGTCGAGGCCGGCGAACTTGCCTTTTGGCGCGCGGGCAGCGCCATCGCTATCGGCTTCGGGCCGACGCCGGTCTCTCAAGGCGATGAAATCCGCCTGGCCTCCCCCTGCAATATCTGGGGCCGGGCAGTGGAAGACGTGCGCTCGCTGTTAAATGTTCGAGACGGCGCGCCCATCACCGTCGATATTCTCTGATCGAATTTCCGGAGACCCTCTTCATGTCCAACCGCACCATCGCCCTTGATGACGCCTTGTACGATTACCTGACGTCCGTTTCGCTCCGCGAGCCTGATATACTCAAGCGCCTGCGCGAGGAAACCGCCGCCATGCCCCAGCACAGCATGCAAATTTCCCCGGAACAGGGGCAGTTCATGGGGCTTCTGGTAGAACTGACGGGGGCAAAAAAATGCCTCGAGATCGGCACCTTCACCGGCTATTCGGCTCTGTCGGTCTGCCGGAAACTGCCCGACGACGGAACCCTTGTCGCCTGCGATATCTCGGAAGACTTCACCAACCGCGCCAAACCCTACTGGCAGGAAGCCGGCGTCGCGGACAAGATCGACCTTCGCATCGGCCCGGCGCTCGATACCCTGGACGCATTAATTGCCGGCGGCGAAAAAGGCACCTTCGATTTCGCCTTCATCGACGCCGACAAGGTCAACTACCTGGGCTATTTCCAGCGTGCGCTCGACCTCTGCCGCCAGGGCGGGCTGATCTGTGTCGACAATGTGCTATGGAGCGGCGCCGTCGCAGACCCGACGCGCAACGACGATGACACGCAAGCCATCCGCACCTTCAATCAGGCGATGTCCAGGGACGCCCGCATCAGCCTTAGCATGCTGCCCATCGGCGACGGGTTGACCCTAGCCCGCAAGCGTTAGAATTTTTTTCGCAAATGCGTCGTCGCGGATGATTTCATCCGCTTGGGATTTGCTCTAGCGGTTCTTCCACTCAGCCTTTCGCTTGTTGGCGAAGGCGTCCATGCCTTCCTTCTGGTCTTCGGTGGCGAAAGCGGAATGGAACATTCGGCGTTCAAACCGCACCCCTTCGGCCAGGGTTGTCTCGTAAGCCCGGTTGACCGATTCCTTGACCAGCATGGCCGCCGGACGCGACAGGCCGGCGATCTTGGCCGCCGTCTTCATGGCATCCGCAAGCAGCTCGTCGGCGGCAACCACCCGGCTGACCAGCCCTGAGCGTTCGGCCTCATCGGCATCCATCATGCGCCCGGTCAGACACATCTCCATGGCCTTGGACTTGCCGACAAAGCGGGTCAGGCGCTGGCTGCCGCCGGCGCCGGGCAGCACGCCCAAGGTAATTTCCGGCTGGCCGAATTTGGCGTTGTCGGCGGCGATGATGAAATCGCACATCATCGCCAGCTCGCAGCCGCCGCCGAGGGCATACCCCGCGACCGCAGCGATGACCGGCTTGCGGACCGTCGTCACGCGCTCCCAGTTGCGCGTGATGAAATCCTCCTGATAGGCGTCCATGTAGCTCTTGGACTGCATTTCCTTAATGTCTGCGCCCGCCGCAAAGGCCTTTTCAGAGCCGGTGATGACGATGCAGCCGATGGTCGGATCGGCCTCGAAGCCGTCCAGCACCGAAGACATTTCCTCCATCAGGCCTTCCGACAGGGCGTTCATGGCGTCGGGGCGGTTGAGGGTGATAACGCCGACGGCTTCGTTTTTTTCAACGATGATATTTTTATAGGTCATGGGATTTTCTTTCGGTTTCAGTAGGGGGTCAGAATAGCAACGCAAGGGCGACGGAGGCGACAAGAAGGACGGCAAATATCATATTGATGGCGCGATTGATAGCCGGATCCCGAGCGATCTGGGTGAGAGATGCTCCGACAAAGAGCCATACCACATTGCTGGAAGAGAAAATCGTCAACACGATGGCAATCTTGAGCGCGACGTCCAGCTTAAGGGCCCCTTCCACCAGCACAAATCCGGAGAAAAGCGCCGTAACAGCCGCGTATGCCTTCGGATTGACGAGCGATAAAAATACGCCGCCAAAGAAGGAAGGCTGGCGATGTTGATCAGTCGATTCCGTCAATAGCGGTGCCGTGGCAATGCGATAGGCGAGGTAAACAATGTAGGCCGCCGCCAGTGTCGTCAAAACGGGGGCGGCACCTGGCATTGCCAGCAAAACGCCCATAACGCCGGTTGCGATGATGCCCATCACGATGATCATGCCGATTGCGATCCCAGCCATATAGCCGAGGCCACGCCGCGCACCGAAAGCGGCACCGATGGCG
This sequence comes from Alphaproteobacteria bacterium, assembly GCA_014382345.1. Lineage (GTDB taxonomy): Bacteria > Pseudomonadota > Alphaproteobacteria > Rhodospirillales > Casp-alpha2 > Casp-alpha2. The sequence goes on along the minus strand of JACNJX010000052.1, from coordinate 1,285 downwards.
GCAAGACTCAAATTCGCAGGACCGGGGCTACTGAGTAGCGCAACCCCGGCTAAAATGAAGCCGAACAGGCCTTCCATTCATTTCCTCTTAACCAGCAACGCCAAGAATCAGAGAGCGTCGGTGCCTGTTTCTCCGGTGCGGATGCGCATGGCTTCGGCGACTTCAAGAACGAAAATCTTGCCGTCGCCGATCTTGTCCGTGTTGGCGGCGCCGCGGATGGTTTCCATCACCCGGTCCACGTCTGCGTCATCGATGACAATATCGATCCGTACCTTGGGCACGAATTCGATCTCGTATTCGGCGCCACGGTAGATTTCCGTCTGCCCTTTCTGGCGTCCGAAGCCCTTGGCCTCCGACACTGTCAGGCCCTGCACTCCCAGTTCGGTAAGGGCCTCGCGCACGGCGTCCAGTTTGAACGGTTTGATGATGGCTATAACAAGTTTCATGTTTTCTTATCCTTTCCACACAGACTGTAGCCGCATTACAGGCTGTAGCCGCTTTCGCCATGGGCCGAAACGTCGAGTCCCTGGGTAATTTCGTCGTCGCTGACCCGAAGGCCGGTAAGGACCGCGGTCACCTTGATAATAATGAACGACAGTACCACCGACCAGACAACGGTGGCGACGACGCCGATAGCCTGCACGCCAAGCTGTGAGCCGACCGTGGAGCCTTCAGCCAATCCGCCGCCGCCAAGGGCCGCGATGCCGAATACGGCGGCCAACATGGTACCGGTAATTCCGCCAACGCCGTGAACGGCGAACACATCGAGCGAATCATCAATACCCCAACGCATTTTGACCAGCGACACCGCCCAAAAGCAGACCAGGCCGCCGGCCAGCCCCAGCGCAACACCGCCCAGCGGCCCGACGAAGCCGGACGCAGGCGTGATCGTCGCCAAACCCGCGACCATGCCGGTAATAATGCCGATCAGGCTGGGCTTGCCGAATTTCACCCATTCAATGACCATCCACACCAGCGATCCTGTCGCCGCCGCGATGTGCGTGACCAGCATCGCCATGCCGGCATTGCCGTCCGCGGCCACCGCGCTGCCGGCGTTAAAGCCGAACCAGCCAACCCACAACATGGCGGCGCCGATCATCGACAGCCCCGGATTGTGCGGCGGGCGAAGCCCCATGGGAAAGCCCTTGCGCGGCCCCAGCATAAACGCCAGCAGCAGCGCCGAGCTTCCGGCGGTGGCGTGCACCCCCAACCCGCCGGCGAAGTCCATCACGCCCATGTCGGCGAGCCAACCCTATGGCCTCTCGAGCTATGTGAGAGGAGCACG
>JACNJX010000023.1 GCA_014382345.1 Alphaproteobacteria bacterium | reverse complement strand
CTGTTCGCCAACCTGCGCCCGGCCAATGTGTTCCCGGCGCTGGCCGAAGCCTCCAGCCTTAAGACCGAGCTGGTGTCGGGCCTCGACATGCTGATTATTCGTGAGCTCACCGGCGGCGTTTATTTCGGCCAGCCGCGCGGCATCGAAGACCTTGGCAACGGCGAAAAACGCGCCGTCGACACTCAGGTCTACACCACCAGCGAGATCGACCGTGTCTGCCGCCTCGCCTTCGAGATGGCCCGCAAGCGCCAGAACCGCGTGACCTCGGTGGAAAAAGCCAACGTCATGGAAACCGGCGTGCTGTGGCGCGAAGTGGCGACGGCTGTCCACGCTGATGGTTATGAAGACGTGGAACTGAGCCACATGTACGCCGACAACTGCGCCATGCAGCTTGTCCGCGAGCCGAAACAGTTCGACGTCATCGTCACCGACAACCTGTTCGGCGACGTGCTATCCGACTGCGCCGCCATGCTGACCGGATCGCTCGGCATGTTGCCCTCAGCCTCGTTGGGTGCGCCGGATGAAAGCGGACGCCGCAAAGCCATGTACGAACCCGTACACGGCACCGCGCCGGACATCGCCGGCCAGGACAAGGCCAATCCGCTGGCCATGATCCTCAGCTACGCCATGTGCCTGCGCTATTCCTTCGACATGATCGAAGACGCCGACATGGTGGAGGCCGCGGTGCAGACCGTGCTGGAAAGCGGCCTGCGCACCGGCGACATCATGCAGCCCGGCATGACCCTGGTGTCGTGCGAACAGATGGGCGAAGCGGTAACGGCCGAACTGGACAAGCTGGCCCGGTAAGGGCGCCATCGTCCAGACCTTTTCTTCGCCAAAGCCCCCGGAAAACGGTATAGTGGCGGCAACCATTATTTCCTTTCCGGGGGAACGGTGATGAAGATACTTCTCGCCACACTGGTCATTTTCGTTGGGCTTTTGGGCTTCCCCGCAGCCGGCTGGTCGGAGGGTGGGGCCAGAATCAGTGATTTCGAACGCTACAAAAGCAGCCCCAAGACCATCCCCCTGACCGAATACAGGATTCTGATGACCCGGTTGATCGGCACCTACGAAGGGATCGGCTGGATCAACGCGCTGAACGACCAGGAAGGGCGTCCGCCGGTTTTCTGTCCGCCGCCGGACTTTAAAATAACGGTGAAATACCTGCGGGGCATGCTCGACGAGGAAATTCGCATCCATACCTTCAGCAAAAAACCCTATCCGCCAAATTCGCCGATGGACGCCATCGTCATGTTTGCCGCGCGCGCGCGTTTCCCCTGCAAATAACCCGGCAGGCCCGGGGGCCCGGGCGTCTATGCCGCCCGGGTTTGCGCTCTCGCTTTCTGTGTTTGGCCGTCAAAGCCCCAGGCGGCGGCGGCGAGATCATGGATCACGACGTAACTGGCGTCCGGGGTCGTGCCGACACACTCTTTCAGCATCGCCATGGAGCGTTTGATCATCTCCGCCTTTTCCGCGTCGGTATTGGTGCCGTCCGTGACCTTAATGTCCATGTGAACGGCGGACCGCCCTCCGCTTGCCACGGGTTTGCCGGCAATCGCCCAGTTTTCCGCCGGAAACTCATCGATCCTGACAGCGGTCAGCGCCGGATTCTTGTGCATCACCTCGGCCATCAGGCGCGTCGTTTCATCGAACAGACTTTGCTTTTGCACTTTTGAAAGCCGGGTGTTGGCGACCGCGATATTGATAAAAGGCATATCCCTTCTCCCGTTCCTGTCCGCTTAGGCCTGTCCGCTTAGGCCTGTCCGCTTAGGCCTGTCCGTTTAGGCCTGTCTGTTTAGGCGGCCCGCTTTGTAACTGTGGACGTTTCTGCGGTTTGTTCCCTGCCGCGCCAAAAGGCCGGCGACGACGAAGGATTGCCGGTCGGGCTCAAAGACAACGGATCGCGCCTGAGGGAACCGGACACCATGCGCTCGATCTGATGACGCTCGATGCCCATATCCTTGAGCAGGTAATCCGGCAGGTCCGCCAGGTGGCGGGCCTGATTGAGACGCCGGCTCCAGGCGGCAACCGCAGTGATGATTGCTTTCAAGCCCCCGGAGATAAGGTTGGCGATATAGCGGCTGCGGAGTTCCCGCCCGCGGCGGACACCGGCGTCGATGTCGCTACGGGTAATCTTGCTGCGTAATTCGTAAACGTTACCGGACATAGCTGTTCTCCTTTGTGTTGGCCGGAGCCGTTGCATGTGGATCCGGGCAGGTTGTGAGAATGGTTATAGAGCGTTGCCAAATTTTTGATAATATGGTTATTTTTAATAACTTTAATGAATTTTATTCATTAATGGCATTTGACCGGGAGCGGAAGGAGGGCGGCACGTGGAGCCACAGAACGACATGGCGGTCTTCGTCCGCGTCGCCGAAACGGGCAACTTCTCGGCCACGGCACGCGCCCTGAAGCTGACACCGTCGGCGGTCAGCAAGCTGATCGGGCGGCTGGAAGACCGTCTCGGCGCACGGCTGCTCCACCGCACCACCCGGCGCGTCAGCCTGACCGAGGAAGGCCGGACTTATTATCAAAGCTGCCTGCCGATCCTGGAAGCCATCGACGAGGCCGAACAGGCGATCAATGAGCTGCACGAGGAGCCGCGCGGACTGCTCAAGGTCAACGCATCGACCTACTTCGCCCGTGAACATATCGAGCCATTGATCCCTGATTTCCTTGCCCGCCACCCGGAATTACGAATCCAGCTTACGTTGACCGATCAATTCGTCGATCTCATCGAACAGGAAGTCGATGTCGCCATCCGCATCGGCCAGCTCCCCGACAGCAGCCTGATCGCCCGCAAACTTGGCCCGGTCCGCCGCATGGTCGTAGGCACGCCGTCATACCTTGAAACCCACGGTATTCCGCGCACCCCGGATGACCTGAAAAATCATAACTGCATCATCCTGAGCACGGCGACCAGCCTCAACCAATGGGAGTTCAAGGGGCCCGACGGTCCAAGGCGCATCGAGGTCCGGGGTAATTTCGAAACCAATAACGCCGTGGCGCTCCACAACGCGGCGATCGCCGGTATCGGCCTGATCCGGGCGGGCAACTTCACCCTGGCGGCGGATATCCGGGCAGGGCGCCTGGTGCCGGTCCTCGCCGATTATGAAACCACCACCGAAACCAACGTCTATGCCGTCTACCCCCACAGCAGGCATCTGTCGCCTAAGGTCCGGGCTTTTGTCGACATGCTGGTGGACGCCTTCCACCCGGTTGCGCCTTGGGAACAGATGGGGTAACAGATGAGTGAACAGACTCGCTAAAATTTTCCTAGCAAAATCAAACTACTTATTATATATTTCTCGAATATGTTAAGCTTTTTCTTAACATACTGATTTTAAAGCAAAAAATTGAGATCCTTGAATTTCTCCTTGCACAGCTTGGGGCTGTTTGCCGCTAGGCAGGCGCTGCCGTTCCTGAGCTGGACCCCGCGGGTCAACGCGAAGTCACTGCGCGCAGACATCGTCGCAGCCCTTACGGGCGCCGTCATTGTCCTGCCGCAGGGGGTCGCGTTCGCCATCATCGCCGGCCTGCCGCCGCAGTACGGGCTCTACACGGCGATCGTGACGCCGATCATCGCCGCCCTGTTCGGGTCGTCCTGGCATCTGGTGTCGGGACCGACGACGGCGATTTCCCTGGTCGTGTTCAGCGCCATCAGCCAGCACGCCCAACCGGGCTCACCGGAATTCATCTCTCTCGCGCTGACGCTGACCTTCATGGCCGGGGCCTATCAACTGGCCTTCGGGTTGGCGCAACTTGGGCGGCTGGTGAATTTCGTTTCCCATTCCGTAGTCGTCGGCTTTACCGCCGGCGCCGCCATCCTGATCGTCACCAGCCAGATGAAAAGCGTGCTCGGCATCGATATCGCCCGGGGCCATGACTTCCTGCACACATGGATGGACATCGCCGCCAAGGCCTCAGATACCAACGCCTATGTCGCAGGCCTCGCCATCGCGACGTTGTTGATTGCTGTCTTCGTGAGCCAGCTCTTTCCCCGCTTGCCCAACATGCTACTGGCAATGATCGCCGGCAGCCTGCTCAGTCTGGCCTTCGACGGTCCGGCCTACGGCATCGCCCTGATCGGCGAGATCCCCGGGCACCTGCCGCCGCTCTCCATGCCGGACTTTTCCTTCACCACGTTCCGGGAACTGGCGTCCCAGGCACTGGCCGTGGCAGTGCTGGGCCTGATCGAGGCGGTGTCCATCGGGCGCTCCATCGCCTCTAAATCGCACCAGCGCATCGACGCCAGTCAGGAATTCGTCGGCCAGGGCCTGTCCAATATCGTCGGCAGCTTCTTTTCCAGTTATGCCGGCTCCGGATCTTTCACGCGCTCCGGCCTGAATTATGCCTCCGGCGCGCAAACGCCGGTAGCCGCCATCCTGGCCGCGGTATTTCTGGCGGTGATCCTGCTGTCCATGGCGCCGCTGACGGCATACCTGCCGATTCCGGCCATGGGCGGGATCATCCTGCTGGTCGCCTGGCGGCTGGTCGACCTTCACCACATCCGGACCATTCTCCGGGTCAGCCGGTCGGAAAGCGTTGTCCTGATCGTCACCTTCGTCGCGACGCTTCTGCTGGAGTTGGAATTCGCCATTTACGCGGGCGTGTTGCTGTCGCTGGTGCTGTACCTCAACCGCACCGCCAACCCGAGGATGTATTCGGTCATCCCGTGTCCGGATTCGACGCCCCGGCGGTTCATACCCGTCGGCCCGATTTCCACCCGGCGCTGCCCGCAACTGGAGATTTTGGAAATCAACGGGGCGGTGTTTTTCGGCTCGGTCAATTCCGTGGCCCGCAGGCTCGGCTATATCTACAAGGCCGACCCCTTGCTAAACCACGTCCTGATCGTCGCCGACAGCATCGCCGTGATCGACGTCTCGGGCGCGGAAATGCTCGCCGAGGAAGCCGCGACACTGAAGGAACGGGGCGGCGGGCTGTATATCAGCGGCCTCAGGCTCGAGGACAAGATGTTCCTGAAGCGCGGCGGATACCTCGACATCATCGGCCGGGAGAATATATTTCTATCGAAAAAGGTCGCCCTCCCGACGATTTTGAAACGGCTCGACCAGGACCGCTGCGAAACCTGCGTGCGCCGCATTTTCGCCGAATGTCAGGGCGAACAGGAAACCGGTATCATATCGCCGGATTGATTTCGCTTCGCCTGAGCGCCAGAACCATCTTGAATTAACCGCCAAACCGGCGTAAACGAAGCCCCGCGGCGCATCGGTTGCCGCAGGTTTTTGGAGTATACACCATGGGTTACAAAGTCGCCGTTGTCGGCGCCACCGGAAATGTCGGACGCGAGGTGCTCTCGATCATGGACGAGCGCCAGTTCCCGGCCGACGAGGTCGTGGCGCTTGCGTCTTCGCGTTCCGTCGGCAAGGAAATCAGTTTCGGCGAGGACAAAATTCTGAAGGTTCAGGATCTCGAGACCTTCGACTTTGCCGGCACCGATATCGTACTGTCGTCGCCGGGCGCCAAGGTGTCCGCCAAATACAGCCCGCGCGCGGCCGAGGCCGGCGCCGTCGTTATCGACAACACGTCGCAGTTTCGCATGGACCCGGACGTGCCCCTGGTGGTGCCCGAGGTCAACCCGGAAGCCATTTCCGGCTACACCCGGCGCGGCATTATCGCCAACCCCAACTGTTCGACCATCCAGCTGGTGACGGCGCTTAAACCCCTGCATGACCTGGTGCCGATTACGCGCGTCGTGGTGTCGTCGTATCAATCCGTGTCCGGCGGCGGCAAGGGGCCGATGGACGAGCTGTTCAACCAGACCCGCGGCATCTACGTCAACGAGCCGGCCACCTTGCACCAGGAAAACTTCACCAAGCAGATCGCGTTTAACGTCATTCCCCACATCGACGTCTTCATGGACGACGGCCAGACCAAGGAAGAATGGAAGATGGTGGTGGAAACCAAGAAGATCCTCGACCCCGCCATCAAACTGACGGCGACCTGCGTGCGCGTGCCGGTGTTCATCGGCCATGCCGAGGCGGTCAATGTCGAGTTCGATGCCGATATTACGGAGGCCCAGATCCGGAACGCTCTGAAATCCGCGCCGGGCATCGTTATCGTCGACCGCCGCGCCGACGAGGGCTATGTGACGCCCGCCGAATGCGCCGGCGAGGACGCCGTCTACGTCAGCCGCATCCGCATGGACCCGACTATCGATAACGGTGTCAATCTGTGGGTGGTGTCGGACAACCTGCGTAAGGGGGCTGCGCTGAATACGGTGCAGATCGCCGAGGAATTGATCCGGTCGTACCTGGAAAAAGCGGCCTGAGGCCTTTCACTCCAGCTATTGGCCCGAAGTCTAGCTGACGGTTTTGGCGGCGACGCCACTGGCTTCGGCCTGTCCCGCTTCACTGTCCTGATCATCCGGATTGAGGAACTTGTTGACCTCGTCCTGGGACATTTGCTTGTCGACGTCGGCCACGTCGATGGCTTTTTCCTTCTTCTTGGTATCGCGGCGCTCGAAATCGACAAACATCCGTTTGCGCCGGCGGTCGGGACCGAAATATTCCCCCGCCCGCACGAAACGCCGGGGATGCTCGATCACCGCGTTCAAGCGGCTGAACAATGTCTTTGCAGAAACCGGCTTCATGACGAATTCGTTTACGCCGGCGTCCCGGGCGGCGATGATCCGGGGCCGCTCGGAATGGGCCGTAATCATAATGATGGGCATGAAACGGTCCGGGCTGGTTTCATCGTGGCGAACCTTCTTCACCAGTTCGATGCCGTCCATGGGCTCCATTTCCCAGTCGACGATTAACAGGTCAGGGGGATTGTCACGGATCGCGAACCAGGCGGCTTCGCCGCTCGCCGCATCGGAAATGCCCGTACACCCGAGCACACCCAGAATATGGCGCAACAGTGAACGGATGAAATCCTGGTCATCCACGATCAGGATGCGGACATCGCGTAGGTATGAATCCCACATTCTCGGCTTATCCTACCCTCCCCTTGGTTTCTCTTTTTACCCCCTGGAAACCATTGTCGGGATTTTTGTTTTTTATTAACCTTAGTTAGCGACACCAATCACGCAATATTACTTAGGCAAAATGGTATACGGGATTATAAGGGAAGCAAACCATCATGCGCGAGGGGTTTTTATAAAAAAATAAGTTGAAATAGAAACCTTCATAACAATCTTGAATTGATCTACGGCTAAATTCAACCAGTATTGGCTTAGCCCCTTGCAGCGAAACCGAACCGCCGGTTCCGAACGAAAAACCACCCCCCTTCCCTGCCAAAGGCTTGCATCGGGTTCACCGGCAATTGTAGGCTCGACCAGCGCCGTTCCCTGGCTACCCAAGCCAGGGGAGAAACGGCCCTAAGAAAGACCAAGGGAACTAGAGGAATGTCCAAATCGGCCAGGCCGCGCCGTTCCGTTCTGTATATGCCGGGGTCCAATACCAGGGCCCTGGAGAAAGGCCGTACGCTGGCCGCCGACGGTCTGATCCTCGACCTGGAAGACGCCGTCGCCCCTGACGCCAAGGAAACGGCACGCGGCCAGATCCGCGATGCATTGGCTAAGGGCGGCTACGGGAAACGCGAGTTGATCGTCCGCGTCAATGCCATGGACACGCCCTGGGGACTGGACGACCTGAGCGCCGCCGCCACCATGGGAGCCGATGCCGTGTTGCTACCTAAGGTGGAAAGCGCCGGCGCCGTACACCAGGCCGAGGAAATTATGGAAACCGCCGGCGCGCCGGATGATCTGGCGGTCTGGTGCATGATGGAAACGCCGCTTGGGATGCTGCACGCCGAAGAAATCGCCCACGCCAGCCACCGCGTCGGCGCCCTGGTCATGGGCACATCGGACCTGGCCAAGGATTTACAGTGCGCCCACACACCGGACCGTTTGCCTTTTTTGACCTCGCTGGGGCTGTGTATGCTGGCCGCACGTTCCGCCGGAATCGTCATCCTCGACGGGGTGCATCTGAACCTCAACGATGACGGTGGCTTTGAGTATTCCTGCAAACAGGGCGCTGAAATGGGGTTCGACGGCAAGACGCTGATCCACCCCAAGACCATCGACGCCGCCAACAAGGCTTTTTCACCGCCGCCGCAAATCATCGAATGGTCGAAGAAAATCATTGTCGCGCATGCCGAGGCAGCCGCCGAAGGCAAGGGTGTCGTCGTCGTCGAAGGCAAACTGATCGAAAACCTACACGTGATGAATGCCGAGCGTCTGGTCGCGCTGTCCGAAGCCATCGAGATCATGGAGAAGGACTTGATCTCCGCCACCGATTAGGCGGACATTAAAACACTAGGTTAAGTCACACAAACCCCCCAGCAGACCCTCCGGCATAACCTATTGTAAAGACTCACTATAGAATCCCCTGAGTCCTTAAAGCACCCCTCTCAACCACTACATATCGTCCGACTTTGACTGCCGGAACGCAATTTATTGTTTGTCACTGAAAAATGCCTCTGATAAAGAAAGAGGTGTCAGGTACCGAGGTCCTGGGAAACCTCAATAACGCGCCGCCGAAACAACGCTCCTGACACCTCATGGAGCCGGCCAGGCTCCGCATACGCTAGGCGGCGATCGTATACCGCACCCCCCTCTTCAGGACACACCCTGGGCAGAGATTAGCCCTAGGAGGCGGGGCAGTGGTTCGTTTCAGAAGGGTATCGTCACCGACCCCCCCTTCAGCAAACCGCCGATAGCGAAGCCCTCTCAGACCAGCAAACCTTGTAAAGAGCCAAACGCCCCACCGACAGAAGCCGGTATAAGATATTTGCCTCCACGGACATGCATAGCACTCACCAGGGAGAGCCGCTTGTCCGCGCAACGCTTGCCTCGTGGTCAACGAGACCTCCGCCGGCTTCCGGTTCTCCACTCCGCGGCAAGCCGCACAATGGTTTCCCGGTCACCTTCCCTCGGTCTAAGGGAGACCGGAGCCTCCCTAAAACCTCGGAACAACGATTTCCGGAAGGAGCCTGCCGGCCCCGGAGGATCGACGGAACGCCCTCCAGAAATTCGTCGCGCCTACGCTTTCGCGTACTGCTGTTATGATGAAAATATCGAAAACCATTTTCAATTTAAAAGCGGCCCGGAATCCAAATATTCTGTGCATAACTGTTCCAGTCGTGCACATTCGCCCCACACCTTATCCACACATCTGCACACATTTGCACACCGTAAAAATAAAGGCGCTTTAAAACCAATGCCTTAATATTTTTTCCTGTCCCGGAAGGTATTTCACCCTGGCAAACGGATCATGCCCGGAAAGCATGCCCCCTGCTCACCCGCAGGCGTTGACTTGAACTTGGCAGGCGTTTACCAATTTATTCATATAGGGACGCCGCCGATGGCGTATTCCCTTTGTCAGAGAGGTTTTGGCAATGGCATCCGGCAACCGGCCGCTCTCACCGCATCTTCAGGTCTATCGACCCCAGCTCACGTCCCTGCTGTCGATCCTGCACCGGATCACCGGCGTCGGCCTTTGGGCCGGGGCGCTGATGATGACGTACTGGCTGTCGTCGGCCACCTACGGCCCCGAAGCTTTCGAGCGGGCGCAAGGGATCCTCGGCTCATGGTTCGGGCGTCTGGTGCTGCTCGGGCTGACGGCCGCGCTTTATTACCACCTGGCCAACGGCATCCGTCATCTGGCCTGGGACATCGGCTGGGGCTTTGAAATGGACAACCTTCAAATTTCTGGCTGGGCGGTCGTTGTTTTTACCGGCGTGATGACGCTGCTTACGTTCCTTGCCGGCTACTGGGTCGCAGGAGCCATCTGATGGAATTTCGCTCAACCCTCAGCAAGGTTCGCGGACGCGGCCTGTCCAAGGAAGGCGGCACCGGGCATTGGTGGGCGGAACGCATGACCGCCGTCGCCCTGATCCCGCTAACAATCTGGTTCGTTATCTCGGCCCTTTCCATGGTCGGCGCCGATTATGCCCAGTTCAGAGCCTGGATCGGCGATCACGGTAACGCGGTGCTTCTGATCCTTCTGACCATCGCCGTCTACCACCACGGGCAGCTTGCATTGCAGGTCATCATCGAAGATTACATCCACCATGAGGTGGCCCACTTTACGGCTCTGATCATGGTCAAGCTGGGGGCTGTTTTCCTCGCCGTTTATACGATTTTCGCCGTCGCTAGGCTGGCGTTTGGGAGTTGACACGTTATGCCTGAAGCCTATCCGGTCACCGATCATAAATATGATGTCATCGTCGTCGGCGCCGGCGGCGCGGGGCTGCGCGCGACCATGGGGATGGCCGCCCATGGCCTGAAAACGGCTTGCGTCTCCAAGGTCTTTCCGACCCGGTCGCACACCGTCGCCGCCCAAGGCGGCATTAGCGCAGCGCTCGGCAACATGGCGGAAGACGACTGGCGCTGGCACATGTACGACACGGTCAAGGGCTCGGACTGGCTCGGTGACCAGGACGCCATCGAATACATGTGCCGCGAAGCCGTCCCGGCGGTGATCGAACTGGAACATTACGGGGTGCCGTTTTCGCGCACGCCCGAAGGCAAAATTTATCAACGCCCCTTCGGCGGGCACATGCGCAATTACGGCGAAGCCCCGGTGCAGCGCGCCTGCGCGGCCGCCGACCGGACGGGCCACGCCATCCTGCACACGCTCTATCAGCAAAGCCTGAAACAGAACGCCGAATTCTTCATCGAATATTTCGCCATCGACCTGATTATGGATGCGGACGGAACCTGTCAGGGCGTCATCGCCTGGAACCTGGACGACGGGACCATCCACCGCTTCCATGCCCATATGGTGGTGCTGGCGACCGGCGGCTACGGACGCAGTTATTTTTCCTGCACGTCGGCGCACACCTGCACGGGCGACGGCAACGGTATGATCGCGCGCGCCGGCTTACCCTTGCAGGATCAGGAGTTCGTGCAGTTTCACCCGACCGGCATCTACGGGGCGGGCTGCCTGATTACCGAAGGCGCGCGCGGCGAAGGCGGGTACCTGACAAATTCCGAAGGCGAGCGCTTCATGGAACGCTATGCGCCGACGGCCAAGGATTTGGCCAGCCGCGACGTGGTCAGCCGCTCCATGACCGTGGAAATCCGCGAAGGCCGGGGCGTCGGCCCGGACAAGGACCACATCTATCTGCACCTGGAGCACCTGGGCGCCGACCTTTTGCATCAACGCCTGCCGGGGATTACCGAATCGGCGCAGATTTTCTCCGGCGTCGACGCCACCAAGGAACCGATCCCGGTGCTGCCGACGGTGCATTACAACATGGGCGGCATCCCGACCAATTACCACGGTCAAGTCCTGCGTCCGACCGCCGCCGACCCGGACGCCCTCTCGCCCGGCCTGATGGCCATCGGCGAATGCGCGTCAGCTTCCGTGCACGGGGCCAACCGGCTCGGCACCAATTCGCTGCTGGATCTGGTTGTCTTCGGACGCGCATCTGCCAATAAGGCCGGTGAAATCCTGACCCCCGGCCAACCCCTGAAACCGCTGGCACCGGACAGCGCCGATTTTGCCATCGACCGCCTGGACCGCCTGCGCAACGCCAGCGGCGGCACCCGGACCAGCGAAATTCGCCTCGCCATGCAACGCGCCATGCAGGACAACGCCGCCGTTTTCCGGACGGCGGCGGTTCTTGCCGAAGGGGTCGAAAAAATCGATTCCATTTCCGCCACCCTGTCCGATATCCAAATCTCCGACCGCTCCATGATCTGGAACTCCGATCTGGTCGAGGCGCTGGAACTCGAGAACCTGATGGTCGGCGCCCAGACGACCATGCATTCCGCCAACGCGCGCCACGAAAGCCGGGGCGCGCATGCGCATGAGGATTATCCCGACCGGGATGATGAGAACTGGATGAAGCACACGCTCGCCTGGATCGACCCGGACGGAACGGTGCGGCTGACCTACCGCCCGGTTCACGCATGGACGCTGACCGACGAAGTTGAATATATCCAACCCAAGGCCCGGGTTTACTAAGGAAGATTGCGCCAATGGTTGAATTTATGCTGCCGGCCAATTCAAAGATTTCCGAAGGCAAGAGCTTTCCGGCCCCCACCGGTGCGACCCAAATCAAAAAATTCAAGATTTACCGCTTCGATCCCGATAGCGGCGAAAACCCACGCTGGGATACTTTCGAAGTCGATCTCGATACCTGCGGGCCGATGGTTCTGGACGCGCTGATCAAGATCAAGAACGAGATGGACTCCACGCTCGCCTTCCGACGCTCCTGCCGCGAAGGGGTATGCGGGTCGTGCGCCTTCAACATCGGCGACAGTGTCGGCGGCACCAATACGCTGGCCTGCACCAAGCCCATCAAGGAGATCAAAGGCGATATCACCATATCCCCCCTGCCCCATCTGCCGGTGATCAAGGATCTGGTGCCGGACCTCAGCGTTCCTTACGCTCAGTACACATCCATCAAACCGTGGCTACAGGCCGACACCCCGCCGCCGCCGGGCGAGCGGTTGCAAAGCCCGGATGAACGCGAAGAGCTGGACGGCCTGTGGGAATGCATTTTGTGTTTCAGTTGCCAGACCAGTTGCCCGAGTTATTGGTGGAACGGTGACCGCTATCTGGGCGCTGCGATCCTGTTGCAGGCATACCGCTGGATCGCCGACAGCCGCGACGAGGCCACGGACAAACGGCTCGACGACCTGGACGACCCGTTCCGGCTGTTCCGCTGCCACACCATCATGAACTGCACCGCCACCTGTCCCAAGGGCCTCAACCCCGGCAAGGCCATCGCCGAGATTAAGACGGCGCTGATCAAGCGCCGCTGACCCCCAGAAGATACCCACCATGTACAAGCCCCGTCTTTTCGACGTTGACGACCCCTCGACCCTGACCGCCTTCATGCGCGAACAGAGCTTCGCCCTGCTGGTGACCAACGTCGATGGCGTTCCTTTCGCCACCCATGTCCCGCTGCTGCTTGATGGCGAGGCTGAAAATGGCCGCCTGCTCGGCCATCTGGCCAAGGCCAACGGGCAATGGCAGGGCTTCGATGGCGAGACCGAGGCCCTGGTCATGTTCTGGGGGCCGCACGCCTACATCTCGCCCAACTGGTATGAGAGCGAAAAGATGGTGCCGACCTGGAACTACGTCACCGTGCATGCCTACGGTAAACCGAAGGTGCTTTCCGAGCCGGCGCAAGCGGAAGACGTTCTTAAGCGCCTGACCGATACCTATGAAAACGACGCCACCGGCAACTGGTCGATGGATGTCCTTCCCGAAGACTTCGTCGAAAAGCAGATCAAGGGCATCGTCGCCTTCGAAATCCCCCTCGACCGGGTGGAGGGGAAATTCAAGCTTAGCCAGAACCGGAAACGCGAGGACCGACTTGGCGCCATCCAGGGGCTGCGGAATAGCGGCGACGCGGAGGCCACAGAAGTGGCGCGCCTGATGGAAGACATTCTGCCCGATGACGACTGACTCTTCAGAACACCAGCACTTTATCTGCGTCCAGGGTCATGCGCGACAAGTCGGCCATGGGCGGGGTACTTCAGTGAACGAGGCATAGACTTGCCGTAAGCAGGCTGGCCGAAAGGTCCTCCGGGATGCCTGCGGTCCGGGAGAGCCACCACGCCCCGGCCAACGTGACGATCAGCAGAGCTGCGAAAATCCCGGCTTGCCATCGAACGGCGGGAATTTTCCCCGTCGCCCATGCGCGCAACCTGGCGTAATCGGGGACGTATGATGGCCGCAGCACGTTGCGCACATCCTGGAAGACGAGGCTGTTCTTTGTGCATTCGGTCACGCAGCGTCCGCAACCCATGCAGTCGGCGACATCGATTTTGCCCTTTTGGCGCGCCATCTCCAGCACCGGAATTCCCATGTCGCAGACCTGCGTGCAAACGCCGCAGTCATTGCAGGTGTCGGCGTCGAAATCGATGCGGTAAAGGCCAACCTTGTTCAGCAAGCCGAAGGTGGCGCCGTAAGGACAAAGATACCGGCAGTACCCCCGGTTGCCGATCACCGGCGACAGCAACATCGACCCGAAATAAGTCAGGCCGACCAACAGAGCGAAGAAACCGAAGTACATCGCCGTCCACGCACTGGGTGGGAGAAAGAGAAGGATGAACGCCACTACGTAGAGGACAAAAAAGAACCACTTGCTGTGACGCAACCGCCAGGCCAGGCGGCCACGGGGCGTGACGTGCCGAAAGGAAAAACCAACGGTTTCGCGGATGCCGACGCAGGGGCAACCCCACCCGCAAATAAAGCGGCGTCCGAACAACGCCACCGCCGCCAGCACCAGGAAGATGGTGACCGTGCCCGGCGTGTGCAGGGACGGAAAAACCGGCTGGGCTCCCAGATTCCCCAGGTAGGGTTCGAAAACCGGGAACAACCACGGCACAAGCCACCACAGGACGGTGACCACCGAAACCAAAACAATCAACCGGTTGCGGGTGTACGGATTGTGCTCCGCGAGGATACGCCACACCCCGAAGATTAGAATAATCGCGTGCTCGGTGTAGCGGTTGAGCCAGATCGGGTTGTCCCACAGGTGCAACGTTGTTTCGTTGAACCAGCCTAGGAAAGCCAGTGAAAATGCCGCCATGCTCAACACCTGGACGCCCAAGGAATAGCGCCCCGCCAGCGAACGTTGCTTGTTTGCCGGCAACGCCTTTTTCTTAAACGGCGTTTTGTCTTTCCCAGTGACCGTGGCTGTTGCGGCTGTGGTCATGGTGTTGGTTCCTACAATTCCTTTTTCCAGTCGCGGCGGTTGATGGCGTACTCGCCCAATGCGCCTGTAAAGGGCTGCGCCAGCATCTTGTGCAGATGCAGTTCGCCCGGGGTGCGGAACAGGTCGATGCCGATATCCATGTCCTCGTGCCCCTGTTCCGGCTGCGCCCGGTAGGTTCCGAACAGGCGGTCCCACCACGGCAAATTGAAGCCGAAGTTGGAATTGGTCTCGTGCGGCAGCACCGAATGATGGACCCGGTGCATGTCCGGCGTCACCACGAACAGGCGCAACACGCGGTCCAGCCAAAGCGGCAGCCTGACGTTGGAATGATTGAACATGGCCGTGGCGTTGAGCAGCACCTCGAAAATCACCACCGCCACCGCCGGCGCGCCGATCAGCACGATCACGCCCATCTTGATGGCTACGGAGAGGACGATTTCAACGGGATGAAAGCGCGCCCCAGTGGTGACGTCGAAATCCAGGTCGGCGTGATGCATCCGGTGCAGCCGCCACAACATGGGCACCGCGTGCACCATGACGTGTTGCAGGTAGATGGCGAAGTCCAGGATCACAACTGACAACACAATCAGCGCCCAGCCCGGCAGATTCAGCAACCCCAACACGCCCCAGCCGCGTTCCGCCGCCCACAGGGCGACGCCTACGGGGGCCAGCGGAAAGACGATGCGCGCGATCACCGTATTGACGGCGACAATGCCTAAATTGGAATACCAGCGAACGGCCTTGGACTGTTGCAACCCCCGGCGCGGGGCGGCCAATTCCCAAACCGCCATCAAGGCGAAAATACCGAAGAAGGCCCCCAATCGGATGGCGATTTCGTTGTTTTGAATGATCTCCGTCATGGCCTCTCCTCTATCGGCGCAACACCATTGACTGTCCCCGATTGGCGAATTCAGGAAACAATAGCATCCCATTAAATAATATTCAATTGATTAATTGAATATAAGGGTGTATAGTCCCTGAAGCATGACAACAGAGTCTCTCAAACAGCAGCTTTTCGCGTGCCTGGCCGATGTCGGAAAGGCCTTGGCCAACGGCAATCGCCTCGAACTGTTGGAGTTCCTGGCGCAGAAGGAACGCAGCGTCGAGACGCTCGCCGGGTTGGCCGGGCTGTCGGTGGCCAATGCCTCGCAACACCTCCAACACCTGCGCCGGGCCGGACTGGTCACCGCGCGCAAACAGGACCGGCACGTTTTCTACGCCATCGCCGGCGATGACGTGGTGTCGCTCCTGATGGCCCTGAGACGGACGGCAGAAAAGAATTTCGCCGAAATGGGGCGTTTGATCGATGGCTTCCTGCTCTCACGGGATTCCCTGGAACCCGTTTCCCAGGCCGAACTCTCGGAGCGAATGCGCGAAGGCCTTGTCACCGTGATTGATGTGCGCCCGACCGAGGAATTCGCCGCCGGTCATCTTTCCGACGCCATCAATATCCCCCTCGACCAACTCGACCAGAAACTGAGCCACCTGCCGACAGACGGCGACGTGGTTGCCTATTGCCGCGGCCCCTATTGCCTGCTTGCCTACGAAGCCGTCAACCGGCTCAGGAGCAAGGGCATCCCGGCGCGGCGCCTGGAAGACGGTTTTCCGGAATGGAAACTGGCGGGCCTGCCGGTTGATCGAACGGCCCCCTCCTCCTGACGGCGGCGGGTCGACGGAGAATGGCTCGGCCCTTTTCCGCCGGTTTCATATGGTGGTAGTCTCTCCCGTCACAACCATTTCAAGGTCTTATCCATGAACCTGCATCAAATGCTTTTGGCCCGCGCCGAAAAGAACAAACCGATCCGCGTCGGCCTGATCGGCGCTGGAAAATTCGGCACCATGTTCCTGTCCCAGGCCCGCCATACGCCCGGCATTCACCTGATGGCCATCGCCGACCTGTCGCTCAAACGCGCCCGCGCCGCCTTAAAGGAAACCGGCTGGCCCAGGGAACAAGGCGAGGCCGCGACCCCGGCCAAGGCCAGGAAAAGCGACGGCACGTTTCTCACCGAGGATTCCGAGCAGCTCATCAACATCGGCGGGCTCGACGTCGTCATCGAAGCCACCGGCGACCCGGAAGCCGGCATCCGCCATGCGCTAGCCTGCATCAAACAGGGTTGCCACATCATCATGGTCAACGTCGAAGCCGACGTTCTGGCCGGCCCCCTGCTGGCGGAAAAGGCACGCCGGGCGGGCTGCGTCTATTCCATGGCCTACGGCGACCAGCCGGCGCTGATCTGCGAACAGGTGGACTGGGCCCGCGCGTCGGGGCTCACCGTCGTCGCCGCCGGCAAGGGCACGCTGTATATGCCGAAGTTCCACGCCTCGACCCCCGACACGGTGTGGGACCATTACGGCCTGACGCCGGAGCGCGCAAAGAAAAGCGGCCTCAATTCGAAAATGTTCAATTCCTTCCTCGACGGCACCAAGTCGGGCATTGAAATGGCCGCCGTCGCAAACGCCACCGGGCTGACACCCGCGCCGGGGGGCCTGACGTTCCCCGCCGTGCCGACTGGCAAGCTGGCGAGCACGCTGATCCCGAAAAAACACGGCGGCACGCTGCACCACAAGGGACAGGTCGAGGTCATTTCCAGCCGGGCACGCAGCGGCAAGGATATTGATTCCGATTTGCGCTGGGGCGTCTATGTCACCTTCGAAGCGCCCAGCGGGTATGTGAAGCGGTGCTTTTCCGATTACGGCCTGATTACCGATCCGGGCGGGCGGTATTCGGCCCTGTGGCGGCCTTATCACCTGATCGGGCTGGAACTCGGCATCAGCGTCGCCATGGCGGCCTTAAGAGGCGAGCCCACCGGGGTCTCACGCGATTTCATCGGCGATGTCGCGGCAACCGCCAAGCGGCCCCTGAAAAAGGGCGAGGTGCTGGACGGCGAAGGCGGCTACACGGTGTGGGGACGGCTGATGCCGGCCACCGATTCCCTTCGTTTGAACGCCGTGCCCATCGGCCTGGCCCACGGACTAACGCTGAAAAACCCGATCAAAAAAGGCCAGCCCGTTACCTGGTCCGATGTTGAGGGGAGCAGTGTGAAAAAGACCATTGCCTATACCGTGCGCCGGGAAATGGAAAAACGCTGGGCGGGCGCTTAAGTAACAGCCATGGACACTTCTCTGGCCCCGAGTCCCATCGAAACTTACCGCGCCCTGCTCGACGGCGGCGATATCACGCCCGATGCCTCTCAGGCCGTAGCCATGAACCGGTTGCAGGATTTGGCCACGGCGCTCGCCGCCTATGCACCGCGAATGGGCAAAAAGGGCTGGAAAGAGCGGCTCAGCCTCGCGCGGGAAAAACCGCCGCCACCCCGGGGGCTGTACCTTTGGGGCGGGGTCGGGCGCGGCAAGTCCATGTTGATGGACTTGTTTTTTGAATCTGCGGCCATGGTTCCCGACCGCCAGCGGGTGCACTTTCATGCCTTCATGCAGGAGGTCCATCGCCGCCTGCATAGCTACCGCGAAGCGGTCAAAGCCGGCAAGGCGTCCGAGGAGTCCGACCCCCTGGCGGCGCTGGGCCGGGTAATCACGGAAAAGGCGTGGCTGTTGTGTTTCGACGAATTCCACGTCACCGACATCGCCGATGCAATGATTCTGGGCCGCCTGTTCAAAGTCCTGTTCGATCACGGCGTTATCGTCGTCGCCACATCGAACCGTCCGCCCCGGGATCTCTATAAGGACGGCCTGCAGCGCGAATTGTTCCTGCCCTTCATCGACTTGATAGAAGAAAAAATGGATGTCCTGGAGCTGGACAGCGGCATCGATTACCGCCTCGACCGCCTGAAGGCGATGAATGTTTTTCTGGAACCCGCCGATGACGAAGCGGAGGCCCGCCTGGATGAGGATTTCCTGGCGCTTTCCATCGGCGCCCATACGCGCCCGGTGACCCTGACGGTGCAGGGCCGAGACATCGTTATCCCCAAAGCCGCCGAAGGCGTGGCCATGGCAGGCTTCGACGATCTCTGCGAACAGCCCCTTGGGCCCGGCGATTACCTGGAAATCGCCAAGTGCTTTCATACGCTGATCCTTAAAAATATCCCCCGCCTGGGCGCGGACAGGCGCAATGAAGCAAAACGCTTCGTCACCCTGATCGACGCGCTCTACGAAGCGCGGGTCAACCTGATCTGTTCCGCCGACGCGGCCCCGGAGGACCTCTATCCGGAAGGCGACGGCGCATTTGAGTTCCAGCGCACGGTGTCCCGGCTGATGGAAATGCAGTCCACCGAATACATGGCCTTGGCGCATGCTGGTTGACCCCGTTGGTAGCATTTGATAGCAATCTTTTTGACCGCTTAAACTTTGCGAAATGCCATTTTCAACCTTATATTTTCCCTGCAATAGCGACCTTCCTTGGAAGGCCCCCTTGCCGAAAGCCAGAACAACAGAGTTTTCGGCAAAAGATGGAGTTGAAAGTTGATGGAAACCGTCGTCCTTCCGGATAACGGAGCGCTGAAGGAAGCAGACCTTGACCCCAAATTCGACCCGTGGGCCGGGATCGAGAGGCTTCGGCGCGAGAAGAACGCCATTGTCCTGGCGCATTACTACCAGGATGCCGAAATCCAGGACCTGGCGGATTTCGTCGGCGACAGCTTGGACCTGTCGCGCCGGGCGGCGGAAACGGACGCCGACATGATTGTCTTCTGCGGTGTGCGTTTCATGGCCGAAGTGGCAAAAATCCTGAACCCGAACAAGATCGTGGTTCTGCCCGACGCGGACGCCGGCTGTACGCTCGAAGAATCCTGCCAACCCGATGACTTCGCCCGTTTCCGCGCCGAACATCCCGACCATCTCGCCATCACCTATATCAACTGCTCGGCCGAAGTGAAGGCGCTGTCCGACATTATCGTCACTTCGTCAAACGCCGAATACATCATCAATCAGGTGCCGGAAAGCCAGCCCATCCTGTTGGCCCCGGATCGCCACCTCGGATCTTATCTGGCGCGCAAGACAGGCCGCGACATGGTCTTGTGGGACGGCACTTGCATCGTCCACGATCAGTTTTCCGTCCGCGAACTGGTCAAACTGAAGACCGCCCATCCGGACGCCCTGGTCTCGGCCCATCCCGAATGTTCGACCGCCCTGCTCGAACACGCCGACCACGTCGGCTCGACCCGCGGCATGCTGGATTTCGTTCTCGGCTCGCCGGCCAATGAATTCATCGTCGCCACGGAACGCCACCTCATTCACCAGATGAAAAAAGCGGCGCCCGAGAAGACCTTCATTGCAGCCCCCGGCGCCGATGGCGGATGCAGCTGCGCCGATTGTCCGTACATGGAAATGAACACGCTGGAAAAAATCTATCTGGCCATGGAAAACGAGGCGCCCCGGATCGAAATTCCGGAAGACCTGCGTCTACGCGCTCTCAAGCCGCTGGAAAAAATGCTGGAAATGTCGCCGCCCGCAGGCGCCATTACGCAAGCCGCCGAGTAACCATGCCCACCCCTGACGCCTTGGACATCAAGGTTGCCGTGGATACCGCCTTGGCCGAGGACATCGGTACGGGCGACATCACCACGAAAGCCGTTATCCCCGAAGATACGCGCCTGAAACTGGTCTTGGCGACGCGCCAGGACATTGTGCTGGCCGGACTGCCGGTGGCGCTGGAGGTTTTCAATCGCCTGGCGCCGAATGCGGACATCACCCTGAACGCCGCCGACGCAGACCGCCTGGAAGCCGGGGCCGTGGTCGCCCGCCTGGAAGGCCCGGCGGCGGCGTTGCTGTCGGCGGAACGAACGGCGCTTAATTTTTTACAGACGCTTTCCGGCATCGCCACCCTGACCCGCGCCTATGTGGACGCCATCGAGGGCACGGGGGCTGTGCTGCTCGATACCCGCAAGACGCTGCCGGGGCTCCGGGCTTTGAGTAAATACGCCACCCGCACCGGCGGCGCTACCAACCACCGTATGCGCCTCGACGATGGCGTTCTGATCAAGGACAACCACATCGCCGTCGCCGGATCCGCCGGTGAAGCCACGCGTCGCGCCAAGGCGGCGGGACTGGACAACGTCGAGGTCGAATGCGACACCATCGAACAGGTTGAAGAAGCGATTGCGGCCGGGGCCGACAGTCTGTTGCTGGACAACATGCCCCTCGACATGCTGCGCCAGGCGGTGCAACGGGCGGGCGGGAAAATATCCTTGGAAGCGTCCGGCGGCGTCACCCTGGATACCATCCGCGCCATCGCCGAAACCGGCGTCGATAGCATTTCCGTTGGCGCCATTACTCAATCCGCTCCGTCCGTGGATATTGGATTGGACCTGGAAAAATGAACGGCGGCGCACACTATATTGGACCAATCGGTCCAGAAAAAACCCCATATTCCTTGCCCTAAAACGGGAAACAAGGTAGGACAAAAGACATAATAAGGCGGGAAACTCGCCCCCCACATGGTTTTTAACCCTTACAAACCAGGAAACATTCATGGCTCGCAATAAAATCGCGCTTATCGGCGCCGGTAACATCGGCGGCACGTTGGCCCATTTAGCCGGACTGAAGGAACTGGGCGATGTCGTCCTGTTCGATATCGTTGACGGAATCCCGCAGGGTAAGTCCCTGGATATTTCGCAATCAAGCCCCGTCGAAGGCTTCGACGCCGGCATCAAGGGCGCCAAGAGCTACAGCGCCATCCGCGGCGCCGACGTGGTGATCGTCACCGCCGGGGTCGCCCGCAAACCGGGCATGAGCCGCGACGATCTTTTGGGCATCAACACCAAAGTCATGCAGTCGGTCGGCCAGGGCATCAAGGAAAACTGCCCGAACGCCTTCGTCATCTGTGTTACCAACCCGCTTGACGCCATGGTCATGGTGCTGCGCGACGCCTGCGGCCTGCCCCACAACAAAGTGGTCGGCATGGCCGGCGTCCTCGACTCGGCGCGTTTTCGGTATTTCCTGGCTGAAGAATTCAAAGTCTCCGTCGAAGACGTCACCGCCTTCGTGCTGGGCGGCCACGGCGACAGCATGGTACCGCTGGCCCGCTATTCGACCGTCGCCGGCATTCCGCTACCCGATCTGGTGAAAATGAAATGGACGACGTCGAAACGCATCGACGAGATCGTGCTCCGCACCCGCATGGGCGGCGGCGAGATTGTCGGCCTTCTGAAAACCGGCTCGGCCTTCTACGCACCGGCCAGCTCCGCCATTCAAATGGCGGAATCCTACCTGAAGGATAAACGCCGCGTGCTGCCGTGCGCGGCGTATCTGCGGGGCCAATACGGGGTCAAGGGCCTTTATGTCGGCGTGCCTTGCGTGATCGGCGCGCGCGGCGTTGAGAGGGTCGTCGAGATCAAGCTCAACCCTGATGAGAAGAAAATGTTCAACAAGTCGGTCAGCGCTGTGAAAGGCCTGTTGAAAACAATCCAGAAAATCATCGCCAAGGGCAAAAAGGCCCCCGCGAAGGCGAAGGCAAAGTCTAAACCCAAAGCTAAGGCGAAAGCTAAAGCCAAGGCGGCGCTGAAAAAAACAGTGAGGAAAGCCGCGGCGAAAAAAGCCCCCGTGAAAAAAACCGCGAAAAAGGCGGCTGCGAAAAAAACCACCAAGAAAGCCGTGAAGAAAACCCCCGCGAAAAAGGCCACGAAAAAGCCGGCGGTGAAAAAAGCCGCAAAGAAAAAACCGGCAAAAAAAAGGGCGGCGCGGAAAGCCAAAAAATAAGGCCTAAAAGGAACCAACCACGGGAAACCGCGCGGCCTTGAGCGAACAATCGCGGCCCACAACAAGAGGACTCCATGAATATTCACGAATACCAGGCGAAGCAGTTGCTCCGCGAATACGGCGTTTCTGTCCCCCAGGGCGGTGTCGCTTTTACCCCCGAGGACGCCGTCAAACAGGCGGAAGAACTGGGCGGACCCGTTTACGTCGTTAAATCCCAAATTCACGCGGGCGGCCGCGGCGCCGGCAGGTTTCAGGACAACCCCGACGGCTCCGGCGGCGTACGCGTCGTCAAATCCGTAGAAGACGTCCGCGATAACGCCGCCGAAATGCTGGGCCATGTTCTGGTCACGAAGCAGACCGGCCCGGCGGGCAAAGAGGTCAAGCGCCTCTACATCGAAGACGGCTGCGACATCGCCCGCGAGCTTTATCTCGGCATGCTGCTGGACCGGGAAACCTCCAAGCTGGTGATGATGGCATCCACCGAAGGCGGCATGGAAATCGAGGAAGTCGCCGAAGCGACGCCGGAAAAAATCCTTAAAGTACAGATCGACCCTACCGCCGGCATGACATCCGAAGATGCCCGTGGGCTGGCCCTCGGGCTCGGCCTGGAAGAAGGCAAACAGGTCGACTCCGGTGTGGAACTGATGCTCGCCGTCTACAAGGCGTTTACCGACCTGGATGCGTCCATCATCGAAATCAACCCGCTGGTGGTCACCGGTTCGGGCGACGTGATGGCGCTGGACGCCAAGATCAACTTCGACGACAACGCCCTGTTCCGCCACCCCAACGTGGCCGAGCTGCGCGACGAAGACGAAGAAGACCCCGCCGAGCTGGAAGCCTCCAAGCATGAGCTCAACTACATCAAACTGGACGGCTCCATCGGCTGCATGGTCAACGGCGCCGGCCTCGCCATGGCGACCATGGACATCATTAAGCTCAAGGGCGGCGATCCCGCCAACTTCCTGGACGTCGGCGGCGGAGCGACCAAGGAACGCGTTACCGAAGCGTTCAAGATCATCCTGTCCGACGACAACGTGGAAGGCATTCTGGTTAACATCTTCGGTGGCATCATGCGCTGCGACATCATCGCCGAAGGTGTTGTCGCCGCGGCCAAGGAAGTCCACCTGTCCGTTCCCCTGGTGGTGCGCCTTGAGGGCACCAACGTGGAACAGGGAAAACAAATCATGGCCGATTCCGGATTGCCGATCATATCCGCCGACGACCTGGGAGATGCCGCCGAGAAAATCGTAAAAGCCGTTAAGGAGGCCGCATAATGGCCGTACTCGTAAATTCCGACACCAAGCTGATCTGCCAGGGCTTCACCGGCGCGCAGGGCACCTTCCATTCCGAACAAGCCATCGCCTATGGCACCAACATGGTCGGCGGCGTGACGCCCAAGAAGGGCGGAACGGAGCACCTCGGCCTGCCGGTGTTCGATACCGTCGCCGACGCCGTTGAAAAAACCGGCGCCAATGCGTCCGTTATCTATGTGCCGCCGCCGTTCGCCGCCGCCGCCATCATGGAAGCCGTCGATGCCGAATTGCCGCTGGTGATCTGCATCACCGAAGGCATTCCGGTCTTGGACATGGTCAAGGTCAAGGCCGCGCTCAAGAATTCCAAAACGCGGCTGATCGGCCCCAACTGTCCGGGCATCATCACGCCGGGCGAATGCAAGATCGGCATCATGCCGGGACACATCCATCAACGCGGCAAAATCGGCATCGTTTCACGCTCCGGCACCCTGACCTACGAAGCCGTTCACCAGACAACGGCGGAAGGCCTGGGCCAGTCCACCTGCATCGGCATCGGTGGTGACCCGGTCAACGGCACCAACTTCGTCGACTGCCTGGAAATGTTCCTGGGCGATGACGAAACCGAAGCCATCGTCATGATCGGCGAGATCGGCGGCTCGGCCGAAGAAGACGGCGCGGAGCTGATCAAATCGTCGAACACCAAGAAACCCGTCGTCGGCTTTATTGCCGGCCTGACGGCGCCTCCGGGGCGGCGCATGGGCCATGCCGGCGCCATCATCTCCGGTGGCAAGGGCGGTGCCGAGGATAAGATCGAAGCCATGAAAAGCGCCGGCATCCACGTTGCCGACAGCCCTGCGACCCTGGGCGTGACCATGACTCAGGCCTTGAAGGGATAAGGAACGACCCGCTGAAGATGTAAGAGCCACTTAATAAATGAGAGGGCGCGCTGTTAGTTGCGCGTCGGGATGCCATGACAACATTCGACCCCGACGAGTTTCTTTATACCGGTAACCAGGTCTACATCGCCGAGATGTATGAGCGCTTTCTCGACGATCCGGGATCGGTCGATCCCCGCTGGCAGGACTTCTTCAACGGGCTGGCCGAAGACGCCCATGATCTGCTGAAAAATAAAACCGGCGCATCGTGGGCGCCGTCGGACGCCAACATTGTCGGCTACGGCGACAATGCGTCGCTAGCCGATTCCATGGACCGCGAGGGGACCGCCGCCGAGGCCGCCCGCCCCGCCTCTCATGCCGGCCCCCGCATGGGTGCCGCCAAGGTGCGTGAGGCAACGCTGGATTCCATCCGCGCACTGATGCTGATCCGCTCTTATAGGGTGCGCGGCCATCTGCTGGCAAAGCTGGATCCGCTGGAACTGGACGTGCGCGAGGACCATCCGGAACTCAATCCCGCCACCTACGGTTTTCAGGACGCCGACATGGACCGGGAGATATTCATTAACTACGTGCTCGGGCTGGAAGCGGCGACGCTCCGCGAAATCATGGCCATCCTGCACCAGACCTACTGCGGGCCTATCGGCATCGAATTCATGCATATCCAGGACCCGCAGGAAAAATCCTGGTTGCAGGAACGCATGGAAACTATCCACAACCAGACCCATTTCACGGCCAAGGGCAAACGCGCCATCCTCGACAGGCTGATCGAAACGGAAGGCTTCGAGCAGTATCTGGACAAGAAGTTCACCGGCACCAAGCGGTTCGGACTGGACGGCGGCGAAAGCCTGGTCCCGGCCATGGAACAGGTGTTCAAGCGCGGCTCCCAACTGGGCATTGAGGAAATCGTCCTCGGCATGGCGCACCGCGGGCGGCTTAATGTCCTGGCCACGGTCATGGGCAAGCCCTATCAGGCGATCTTTTCGGAATTCCAGGGCGGCACCGTCCATCCGGACGACGTTCTCGGTTCCGGCGACGTCAAATATCATCTGGGCACGTCATCGGACCGTGTCTTCGACGGGCGCACCATTCACCTCAGCCTGACCGCCAACCCGTCGCACCTGGAAGTCGTCAATACGGTGTGCCTGGGCAAAGTTCGCGGCAAACAACTGCAACGGGGCGATGTCGACCGGGAAAAGGTCATGGCGCTGCTGCTGCACGGCGACGCCGCCTTTTCTGGCCAGGGCCTGGTACCGGAAGCCTTCGACCTGTCAAACCTGATCGGATATCAGACCGGCGGCACCATCCACATCGTCATCAACAACCAGATCGGGTTCACCACATCGCCCCGCTTTTCGCGCTCGTCCACCTATTGCACGGACGTCGCCAAGGTCGTGTCCGCGCCGATTTTCCACGTTAACGCCGATGACCCGGAAGCGGTCGTCCACTGCGCGCGCATCGCCACCGAATATCGCCAGAAATTCAAGAAAGACGTGGTCGTCGATATGATCTGCTATCGCCGCCACGGCCACAACGAAGGCGACGAGCCAATGTTCACCCAGCCGACCATGTACAAGAAAATCGGTGAGCACCCGACGACGCGCGACATCTACGCCCAGAAACTGATCGCCGAAGGCACCGTTACCCCGGAACAGGTGGAGCAAGCCATCCAGGATGCCAAGAACGAACTGGATGAAGCCTTCGAGGCGGCTGCCGCCTACAAACCCAACAAGGCCGACTGGTTCGACGGAGCGTGGTCCGGGTTTTCCGTCGCCACGGGGGACGCCCGGCGCGGCGATACCAGCGTGTCTCTGGAACGCCTGAAGGAAATCGGGCAAGCCCTGACCCGCATTCCCGACAATTTTACCCTTAATGCGAAAATCGTCCGCCAGTTGGACGCCAAGCGCAAGATGATCGAAACGGGCGACAACATCGACTGGGCGACGGCGGAAGCGCTGGCCTTCGGTTCGCTTCTGCTGGAAGGTCACCCGGTCCGGCTGTCGGGTCAGGATTCCGGACGCGGCACCTTTTCCCAGCGCCATTCCGTCCTTGTCGACCAGACCAACGACGAACGCTATATCCCGCTCGATAATCTGCGCTTCGGGCAATCCCCGTTTGAGGTCATCGACAGCCCCTTGTCAGAGGCCGGCGTGCTAGGCTTTGAATACGGCTACAGCCTGGCCGAGCCGCAGATGTTGATTTTGTGGGAAGCCCAGTTCGGCGATTTTGCCAACGGCGCCCAGGTGGTGATCGATCAGTTCGTCAGTTCCGGCGAACACAAGTGGTTGCGTATGTCGGGTCTGGTGATGCTGCTGCCGCATGGTTTCGAGGGCCAGGGACCGGAACATTCCTCGGCCCGGCTGGAGCGCTATCTGCAATTGTGCGCCGAAGACAACATGCAGGTCTGCAACTGTTCGACGCCCGCCAACTACTTCCATGTTCTGCGCCGCCAGGTGCGCCGGGACTTCCGCAAGCCCCTGGTCTTGATGGCGCCGAAATCCCTGCTTCGGCACAAGGAATGCGTTTCCAAACTATCGGAAATGGGGGAAGGCACCACCTTCCACCGGGTCTTGTGGGACGATGGAGACGTGCTGCCCGACGCCAAGATCAAAAAACTGATTCTGTGCACCGGCAAGGTCTATTACGATCTCACCGCCGAGCGCGCCAAGCGAAAACAGAAGGACGTCTACATCCTGCGCGTCGAACAATTGTTCCCGTTCCCGAAGAAGGCCCTGATCGAAGAGATCAAGCGTTTCAAGAATGTTGGCGAAATCGTCTGGTGCCAGGAAGAACCCCGCAACATGGGGGCCTGGTCCTACATGCTGGAGCCTCTGGAAGAGGTGCTGAATGAGGCCGGCGTGCCGGTTCTTCGGCCCGGCTATGCCGGACGCCCCGCCGCCGCGTCGCCGGCCACGGGCTCCATGAAGAAGCATCTCGCGGAACTTGAAAAATTTGCCGACGATGCGCTGACCGTCAAGGGCTCATCCGGAAGATCTCCGGCGAAAAGCAAACCGGCGAAAAAAGCCGCAAGCAAAAAAAAACCGTAATCACGCGCCGCAAGGACGAACGCAAAAGCAATCGAGGTTAAGAATATGGCCGTAGACATCAAGGTTCCCGCACTCGGAGAATCCGTCACCGAAGCCACCGTCGCCAAATGGTTCAAGGCGGCTGGTGACGCCGTCGCCGTCGACGAAGCCCTGGTCGAGCTCGAAACCGACAAGGTCACGGTCGAAGTCAACGCACCGGTTGCCGGCGCTTTGAAAAGCATCACTGCGCAAGAAGGCGCGGAAGTCCAGGTCGGAGCCCTTTTAGGTACCATCGAGGAAGGCGCGGCGGGGACCGAGGCTCCCGCAGCCGTGCCAGTTGAGACTGCCGCCCCCCCCCCCCCAACCCCCCCCCCCCCCCCCCCCGCCCCCCCCCCCCCCCCCCGACCCCCCCCCCCCCCCGCCCCCCCCCCCCCCCCCCCCCCCCCGCCCGCCCCCCCCCCCCCCCCCCCGCCCCCCCCCCCCCCCCCCCCCCCCCCCCCC
>JACNJX010000092.1 GCA_014382345.1 Alphaproteobacteria bacterium | reverse complement strand
TGGGTGAATCGGCGGGAGCTTCTTTTGGAGGGCGCGGAGGGGCGAAAGTTCAGGGTGATCGGGGGGGTGAAAGTCCGCCCCGGAAAAATGGATGGCATCGGCGTTAACGATATCGGGGGGGTTCGCGTCGATACGCAAGACGGCGGGTGGCTGCTTCGGGCGCCAAACACGCGGGCGGTTCGGGTGGCGCGCTGCGAATCGTCCACCGCCGATGGCCTGGAACGGCTGAAAGATCAGCTTCGCCAACAGCTCGTGGAAAGTGGTATCGAGCCGCCTGATCTTGGATAGGCGCTGTTATCCACAGGTTGAGGCATATAGCCAGCAGGGCCATCTATAGTAATCATAAAAAAATATGTTAGAATTCGCGCTTGGCGGCTCTTTTGGTGTAACCCATTCGATGGGAGCGTTGGGAGATGCAGGAACAGGTGCATAGCGAAGAAACTGAACGTGTCCTTCTTCTGCTCAAGCGGGAAATCCAGCGCGCCGCCAGCCGATTGATCAAGGTGCGCCCTCGCGATGCCCTGCGTTTCGCCAACCGTCAGGCCGAATACATGGGAGAAAACGGGCGGCAGGAAGATCAGGTCTATTGGGAAAAGATTGCGGCCGAGGTCGAGAAGCAGTCTCGCTTCTGACATAAGAGTTTTTTCAGATCAGTTCGCTCGAATTGACGATGTTGATCCCGGTTTTATCGCCCTGTTACCTGTCGTTATAGGCGACCTCGACGCTGTCGCGCATCCGGATTTCCATGCACTGGCCTTTTCGCCTCTCGATGAAGCGACACGCCCGGTACGCCTGCTTCTTAGTTATGCCGCGGATTCGTGCGCGATGCAGAACCCGGCCGTTGCGTTTTTTCAGGGGCACGACCTTGATCGCGCCTTCCGTCAACAGGCTGGGGGCGATCTCTATGGCGCGGCGCGCCGCCTCGTAGGCCTGATTGGACTGTGCGAAGGCACCCACCTGGATCGCCCATAGGCGGTTTTTAGGAAACTGGTCCGTGCGGCTGGTTTCGGAACGCAAAGCCGTTTTGGCTTTGCTCCGGGCCGTTTCGGCCGCGGCGGCTTTGATCTTTGCTCTGTACTTCGCGGTATAAGGCGTGGATTCGAAGGGAGGCTTGTCGCCGGAGGCATAAACCGGCCTGCTCTCGTTCCGTATAGCTTTGAAGCCTAAGTTCAGGAGTTTGGTCATCAGGGCGTTGCGGGACCGCGGGGAATTGCCGCCAAAAATAACGCCGATAACCCTTTGTCCTTTAACAGAGGCCGATGCCACCAGGTTAAAGCCCGACGCGCGGATATATCCTGTCTTGATGCCGTCAACCCCGTCATAGGTTTGCAGCAGCTTGTTGTGATTGTGGAAGGTGACGCCCTTGTAATCGAACTGCTCGGTCGAAAACAGGCGGTAATAGGTGGGGTAATTTCGGATCAGCGCGCGGGCCAGAGTCCCCATGTCCCTGGCCGTGCTGAGCTGGCCGCGATGGGGCAGGCCGGACGCATTGCGGAAGGTGGTCCGGTGCATACCCAGCTTGCGGGCCGTGGCGGTCATTTTCAGGGCAAAACCGCGTTCAGACCCGCTCATGTTCTCGGCGATGACTGTGGCGACGTCATTGGCGGACTTGGTAATCATGGCGAAAACCGCGTCCCGGACGGTGATGGTCTGGCCGCGGCGCAGATCCAGTTTCGATGCCGGCTGGCGCGCCGCGCGGGCGGAAACACGGAGTTTGGTGTTCATCGTCCACAATTCGGATTCCAGCGCCCCGAAGACCATATAAAGTGTCATCATCTTCGTCAGAGAGGCCGGATAATTGCGGGTGTCGGCGTTGATTTCGTGGATCACGCGGCCGGTTTCTGCGTCGACCACCATAGAGGCGTACTTGGCCAGGGCAGGGGAGGCCGTGAAGGTCAGAAGGGCGGCCAAAAGGGCGGCAGAGCACAAGGAGAACAACCGTCCAACCGGACTCTGGGCCCGGCTCCGCCCAGGATTCCTCAAACGTGTAGCCACCTTTACAGGCCCCCTTAAAAAAACCACCTAGTCAGCTTGGATCATAGCAAAAAAAACCGGCTCTCGTCGCATGATTTTTTATTTATGAATCAATTGGTTCTACGACGTGCCTCCTGAAAAAACAGTTAATGGCACGGTGGTTCGGGTGAATTTTTCTTCCAGGAGATAAAGGGCCGGGGGTGGATTTTTTTGTTCGCAATCGCAAAAATTTTTTCAAACTGGCTCTTTATTTTTTATTAAAATTAAGCAAAATCAATATATTAAATGAATATCGTGATTTTGCTGCAGTGCACAAAAAAACTTGACATCGGACCGAAAAATGGGCTATAACCATAACTATGTTGCATTGCAGCAAACGAATTTTTTTAGGGATGAACGGTATCCCTTTTGGTTCGCAGAGAAATTTCCGGCAAATGACCGGATAAAAATTGAAGGAGATTTGAAATGACTAACGCCAAAAACAAAACCGCCGCCGACGCTATCAAGGGCTATGAGCAGGCCGTCGCTTACAGCAAGGAAAGCATCGACGCCGTGATGAAATCCAATGCCATTTTCGTCAAGGGCCTTCAGGACATCAACACCGTTCTGTTCGGTCTGGCCCAGGCTTCTTTGGAAGACAGCGTTGCCGCGACGCAACGGATTTTCGACTGCAAGACCGTTTCCGACGTGATGGACACGCAGGCCGAACTCGCCAAGGCCGGTTACGAAAAGGCCCTGGATGACAGCCGTAAGGTTTCCGAGTTGTCGGTCAAAGTGGCCGAAGCCGCCAGCCAGCCGATCACCAAGCAGGTCAACGCGGCTGTCGAAAAATTCTCTAAGCCGATGGCTGCCTAACCCTCCCCCTAGTAACAGGCATCATCGAGTAGCGCCCGACGGCACCCCCCGCCGTCGGGCGTTTTTTTTACCCGCTTTATCTATTTTCCGGCATCTGTATAGTCGCGTTTCGGATTTCTGGGAGCCTTCTTTATGAACAGCGAAGCGGCCAAGCCGGCGATGAATATATTTGAGCGCTATCTGACCTTGTGGGTTGCCTTGTGCATCGTCGCCGGTATTGGACTGGGGCATTTCATTCCCCAACCCTTTCAATTGATCGGCCGCGCCGAAATCGCCAAGGTCAATATTCCCGTGGCGGTCTTGATCTGGCTGATGATCATTCCGATGCTGTTGAGGATCGATTTTTCGGCCCTGCATCAGGTGCGCGAACACTGGCGCGGCATCGGCATTACGCTGTTCATTAACTGGGCTGTGAAGCCGTTTTCCATGGCGGCCCTGGGCTGGCTGTTCATCGGCGTTTTGTTTGCGCCGATGCTGGCCGCACCGGAAATCGATTCCTATATCGCCGGCCTGATTATTTTGGCCGCGGCGCCATGCACGGCTATGGTTTTCGTGTGGAGCAATCTGACCAACGGTGAGCCGCACTTTACCCTGAGCCAGGTCGCCCTCAACGACGTCATCATGATTTTCGCCTTTGCGCCCATCGTCGCCCTGTTGTTGGGAATTTCATCGATCACGGTGCCATGGCAGACGTTGATGCTGTCGGTCGGGCTGTACATTGTTCTTCCGGTGATCTTCGCCCAGGTCCTGCGCAAGTGGTTGCTGGCCAGGGGTGGAGAAGATCGTCTGCGATCGGCTCTCGAATTCCTGCAACCGGTGTCCCTGGTTTCGTTGCTGGCGATGCTGGTTCTGCTGTTCAGCTTTCAAGGAGAGCAGATCATTGCCCAGCCGCTGGTGATCGCCCTGCTGGCGGTGCCGATCATCATTCAGGTCTATTTCAATTCCGGTCTGGCCTATCTGTTGAGCCGGCGTTTAGGTGTCGCCCATTGCGTCGCCGGTCCTTCGGCTCTGATCGGCGCCAGTAATTTCTTTGAACTCGCCGTTGCCGTTGCCATCAGCCTGTTCGGGTTCAATTCCGGCGCGGCCCTGGCCACCGTGGTCGGTGTTCTGGTCGAAGTCCCGGTCATGTTGTCGGTGGTGCGGATCGTCAATTCCAGCCGCGGATGGTACGAAAAACCGGCGCGGTCCTGATCGCTTGTTTCGCCGTCAGGCGGGTGTGGTTTCCAGTAGACCGTTCAACTCTTCAGCCGTCAGCCTGTCGTCCGGCAATGCCAGAAGCCCTTCGATCAGGCGTTCCAGTTGGTTCAGGGTGGCGTCGAACACTTTCGCCGTCTCGTCCGCGCCGCCTCTGAATTCAGCGGGGTCCGTCAGGCCCCAGTGGACGGTAAGGGGATGGCCCGGCCAAACCGGACAAACCTCGCCCCGGGCATTGCCGCAAACAGTGATGACGATATCCATTTCCGGTGCGTCCGGCCTTTCAAAAACATCCCAACATTTCGATGACAACCCGAACGTGTTGACGCCGCGCCTGTCCAGCGCCCGGACGGCGTTCGGGTTGACCTGTCCGGTCGGATGACTGCCGGCGCTGTAGCCCCGGAAGCGGCCATAGCCCAGATGATTGAGCAATTGTTCACCGATGATGCTGCGGCACGAGTTGCCGGTGCACAGGAAAAGTACGTTTCGGAGTCGGTCACTCATAAGGTATTCCTAGCAATATTCCGCCGCCCTTTGTGTGACATTCTCAGGAAATTATCACGCAATTTTCACATTGCCTGTATGGGACGTAGGCGAATTTGTTTGCCTTCATCGCCGGGGACGGAAGAATTGGGTTTCATGTTTTCGACGGAAGCCAACAGACCATGACCGACCGCAGCCTGACCCTGGCCTGCTGGGACTATGATCGCACCCGTGCCGTACTTGACGGCCGGGCGGGGGTGCCGGGTTGGCGCATCGACGCCACCGCCGCACCGCCTGGAAAGCTTTTCCCTCTGGCCGTCGGCGAGGCGCCTTTTGACGTCACCGAAATGTCATTGTCCAGTTACCTGATGCAGGTGGATCGGGGTGAGGGGGCTTATGTTGCGATCCCCGCGTTTGTATCCCGGGCGTTCCGCCACGGCGGCATCTATGTGCGGGAAGGGTCCGGAATCGATAAACCAAAGGATCTGGAAGGCCGTCTGGTTGGGGTGCCCGAATACCAGATGACCATGGCGTTGTGGGCGCGCGGAATTTTACAGGACGAATACGGCGTCGATTTCCGCACGCTTCGCTATCGAACCGGAGGCACCAATGAACCGGGGCGCAAGGAACGCCTGGTGCTGAATCTTCCGGAAACTATGGACGTTGAAGCGGTTCCGGAAAGACAGTGCCTTAACGATCTTCTGGTGGCAGACGCACTGGACGCCATAATCTCTCCGTCGCCGCCCGACAGCTTTGCCGCCGGTGGCCAGGGGCCTGTCCGTCAACTGTTCGCCGACCCGGTGGCCGAGGAAAAGGCGTATTACCTCCGGACCGGTTTGTTTCCCATCATGCATGTGATCGGTGTCCGGCGGTCACTGGTTGAGGCAAACCCGGGGCTGGCGGCAGGGGTGTATCGGGCCTTCGTAGAAGCCCGTGATCTGGCTCTCGTGGAGCTTGAACAAACGGCCCGGGCATCCGCCAACCGCCTGACCCTGCCCTGGTTCGCCGCGGAATGGGACACGACGAAGGAACTGATGGGACCGTCCCCATGGCCTTATGGCGTGGCTGAAAATCTCAAGGACCTGGAAACGGCCTTGCGGTATTCCCGCGAACAATACCTGTCCGGTCGGGAACGGACAGTGGAGGAACTGTTCGCACCGGAAACCCTGACCTTGGAGGGAAGGTGAGGGGGGCGAGGCGACTCGAGGAGCGTCAAGCAACTTCCAATTCTGGCATAAGGGGTTGAAAACTTTATTTTTTCCATGGTTTGGCAAAGCATTCTATTTGGACAGAATGCATCCTGATGAAAAGGCCTTAGACAAAAAATAAGCAAATAAAATCAAATGGTTACCGTTATACGGTGGGGGCTGGGCATCCGTTTCATCACTGAGACGGTGAAAATAGAATGTGAAAATCGTGACTTACAGGCTTCCACGGGAGAAATCAGGGACCATATAATATAGACTGTTTACGTCGTTCCAGTTTGAAGGCCTGAGAAACAACAGAAAAACCATGAGTGTTCCTAAGCACCCGAAGAAACCGCCGGCGGACATCGACGACGATGGCTCGACAGGCGTCGCCACCAAGTCGCGGACGCGGACCAAAAAACCGTCCATGTACAAGGTCCTGCTGCTCAACGACGACTACACGCCGATGGAATTCGTCGTCCATGTGCTGGAGCGCTATTTCGACAAGCGTAATGACGAGGCGGTACAGATCATGTTGCATGTGCATCAGAAGGGCGTCGGCATGTGCGGGGTGTACACTTACGAAGTTGCCGAAACCAAGGTCGGTCAGGTCATGGACTTGGCCCGCCAGCACCAGCATCCCCTGCAATGCACGATCGAGAGGGATGACGACGGCGGAGAAGATTGAGCGATAAACGAAAAGCTGAAACGGAGCCCGGACAGGGCCGGGCTTTCAACGGAGAATAAAAATATGCTGTCACGCAATCTGGAACAGACGCTTCACCGGGCCTTGGCTTTGGCGACGGAACGCAATCATGAATACGCCACCCTGGAACATCTTCTGTTATCCCTGACCGATGATCAGGATGCGGTCGCGGTGTTGCGCGCCTGCGGGGTTGATCTGGAACAGCTTCACCACGACCTGACCGATTTCATCGACAATGAACTGACCGATATCGGCAATTCGGGCGGCAACGAGCCGAAACCCACCGCAGGGTTCCAACGCGTGGTTCAGCGCGCCGTCATCCATGTACAGTCTTCGGGCCGGGAAGAAGTGACCGGCGCCAATGTTCTGGTCGCTTTGTTCTCGGAACGGGAATCCCATGCCGTCTATTTCCTGCAACTGCATGACATGACGCGGCTCGATGCCGTCAACTACATCTCCCACGGCATCGCCAAGGTATCAGGTGAAGCCAGCCCCCGGACCGTTCGCGGCGCGGACGACGATACGGACGATGAAACCGTCGAAATGGGGGTCGAGGCGCTGGACGCCTATTGCATCAACCTCAATCAGAAGGCTGAGGATGGCCGCATCGATCCATTGATCGGCCGTCATGATGAAATCGACCGCACCATCCAGATTCTCTGCCGCCGGACCAAGAACAACCCGCTTTATGTGGGCGATTCCGGTGTCGGCAAGACGGCTTTGGCCGAAGGGCTGGCGAAAAGGATCGTCGACGGCGAAGTGCCCGAAGTCCTCTCCGAGGCGGTGATCTATTCCCTCGACATGGGTTCTCTGCTGGCCGGTACGCGTTATCGGGGTGATTTCGAGGAACGTTTGAAAAACGTGATGTCGGAACTGGAAACCATGGACCATTCGATCCTGTTCATTGATGAAATCCATACCGTCATCGGCGCCGGCGCCACCAGCGGTGGGTCCATGGATGCATCCAACATTCTGAAACCGTCCCTGGCCAACGGGTCGCTCCGCTGCATGGGGTCCACGACCTATAAGGAATACCGCAGCTATTTCGAAAAAGACCGGGCCCTGGCGCGCCGGTTCCAGAAGATCGATGTTTACGAACCCAGCATCGAGGATACGGTGAAAATTTTGCGCGGCCTGAAGCCTTATTTCGAAAAACACCACATGGTCCGCTACACCATGGAATCGCTGCGTACGGCGGTTGAACTCTCGGCGCGTTACATCAACGACCGCAAGCTGCCGGACAAGGCGATCGACGTCATCGACGAGGTCGGCGCATCGCGCATGCTGTTGCCCAAGAACAAACGCCGCAAGACGGTGACCGTCAAGGACGTCGAGGCGACCATCGCCAAGATCGCCCGCATCCCGCCGAAAAGCGTATCCGTGGATGACCGCAAGGCCCTGAAGACGCTGGGCCGCGACCTCAAGACCATGGTGTTCGGCCAGGGCAAGGCCATCGAGGCGCTGTCCAGCGCCATCAAACTGTCACGTGCGGGTTTGCGCGAACCGGAAAAGCCCATCGGGTCGTATTTGTTCTGTGGCCCCACCGGCGTCGGCAAGACCGAAGTGGCCAGGCAACTGGCGTTAACGCTGGGCGTCGAGCTGGTGCGGTTTGATATGTCCGAATACATGGAACGCCATTCCGTATCGCGCCTGATCGGTGCGCCGCCGGGCTATGTGGGCTTCGATCAGGGCGGCTTGTTGACCGACGCTATCGATCACCAGCCCCATTGCGTGTTGCTGCTGGATGAAATCGAAAAGGCGCACCCGGACCTGTTCAACATCCTGTTGCAGGTGATGGACCACGGAAAACTGACCGACCACAACGGCAAGAGCATCGATTTCCGCAACGTGGTTCTGATCATGACCACCAACGCCGGCGCCGCCGAAATGGCCAAGCCGGCCATCGGCTTCGAGCGCCAGGAACGCATCGGCGATGATATGGAAGCCATCGAAAAGATGTTCACGCCGGAATTTCGTAATCGGCTGGACGCCATCATTCCGTTCGCCTCTTTGCCGGCGGATGTTGTAGCCCAGGTCGTCGACAAATTCGTCATGGAACTGGAACTGCAACTGGAAGACCGCAACGTGGTGATTGAGATGACCGACCCGGCGCGCGACTGGTTGGCGCGCAAGGGGTATGACCAGAAATTCGGCGCTCGTCCTTTGAGCCGCGTCATCCAGGAGCACATCAAGAAACCGCTGGCCGAGGAACTTCTGTTCGGCAAACTTGAAAAAGGCGGTGTCGTTCTGGTCACTCTCAAGGACGACACGCTGACCTTCGAATACCCCAAGTCCAAGGGCACGAACCTTCCCGCCAAGCGCCGCAAGGGAAAGGTGCCGGCGTTGATCGAGCGCTAGCGCGGTCTGGGCTGGGCCGGAACATGGACGTGAGCCGGGACTTCCTGACCGGGATCAGGGTTCTCGACCTGAGCCAGTTTCTTCCCGGTCCTTTCGCCACCCAGATGCTGGCCGATATGGGGGCCTCCGTCCTCAAGGTGGAGCCGCCTTCGGGCGACCCCATGCGCCGCCTGGACCCCGCCACCGGCCAGCCGTTATCGGATAAAGGGGAGGACGGGGAGGCACGCTCGCCCTATTACGACGCCGTCAACGCGGGCAAGTCCGTTGTCGCTATCGACCTGAAATCCGATGCGGGCAGGCAAACATTCGAACGGTTGCTCCGTGCCGCCGACGTGTTTCTGGAATCCTATCGCCCCGGTGTCCTGGAACGGCTCGGTTTCGGGCGGAAAACGCTGGAATCCCTGAATCCGGGGCTTATTCATTGCGCTTTGTCGGGATTCGGCCAGACCGGCCCGAAACGGCTGCGCTCCGGCCACGACATCAACTATGTCGCCTCCACCGGCGCCTTCAGCGCGTCCGGCATTCCGGAACAGCCGGTCATGAGCTGGCCGCCGCCGGCGGATTACGCCAGCGCCCAGCAATCCGTGGTGGCGATCCTGGGCGCGCTGCTGGCCCGCGAACGGTCCGGACAGAAGCAGGGAAAAGGGACGTATCTGGATGTCAGCCTCGCCGAATCCATGTTGGCGTGGCAGGCCTGGGGCATGACGTCGGCCTTGCAGGAAGGGACCAGTCTCGGGCGCGGCGAGAACCTGCTAAACGGCGGTGCGGCCTGTTATGGGTTCTATGCCCCCGGCGCGCGGCGTTTTTTTCCCTTAGCCGCATAGGAAGGCCTTTTCTGGGCCATTTTCTGCAACGCCCTAGACCCCCCGGTTTGGAGGCCCCGCCAATCCGACCCCCTGCCGCACCCGGCCTTGAAGCCGGATTTTTCAAAGGTCGTTGCGGCCAAGCCGCTGGAGCATTGGGAGGCGGTCCTGGGGCAGGCCGATTGCTGCTACCACGCGGTGCTGGATTACCGCGAAGCCGCCGCCGACCCGCACGTTCGCGAACGGAGCATGCTGGATGGCGATGGCGGCGTTCTGTTCGCGGCCCATATCGACGGCAACCCGCCGGCTTCCCGCCGGCCGGTCCGGGACGTGGATGTGGAAACCGCTTTGTCCTTGTGGGAGGTCGGGAATTTAAGCGGAGGTTAGGGTTTTGGGCAGGCTACTTCCGCCAGCAGGGCGACCTGCGCCGCGCCGTTGGCGGGCACCGGCACCGGCGTCTTCGGACTCACCTTGTAGGCTTGGCGGCGGCCGTTGGCGCCCGCGACATCCTGGCGTTCGATCAGAGCCGCCTTGCAAACCTTGCAGGAATTGACGAGTTGAACCCCGCCCCCCGGTATCTTCTCCATGGCGACGCATTGTTTATCTTTCTTGGAGTTCTTTTTGTCCCGCTCCGGTTCGGCCAGATTGACCGGGGCGCCGGGGTCGCCCTTGCAGGGTAGTTCCGCCGTGATCCTGGACCGCCCCGGCCCACGGAACGAAAGGTCGATTTTTGATTTCGGCTGGACATTGTAGATACGCGACATGGGCAAGGCATTGCCGGCGCGCAGGCGGGTGATGTGGACGATCCGGCATTTGTTGCATTGGTTGATGATAATCTCGCGCCCGCCGGTGGGCAGCAGGCGCGTGCACTTGTTGACCGCGGCGGCTTGCGCGGGAGAGGGGGCAGCCAGTGCGGACAGCAGGCCAGCCAAGACCAGCGCCAGGCCTCGTTTGAGTATGGGTGTGATCTGAAACATTCCGGCACAGTTTAGCCGTTAATTCGTTAACGGAGAGTGACTCCGTTTTATTTGCGTTGCCGCGTCAATCCGCTTTCCGGAACGGTGAGCCTTCGGCCAGGTATTGCATGTCTTCTTCGATGCTCCGGCGTTCATCATCGATGAAGTGCTCAATGGCATTGCGAAAGCCCGGATCGGCGATCCAGTGGGCCGAATAGGTGGTGCGTGGCAGATATCCCCGTTGCACCTTGTGCGGACCCTGGGCGCCGGCCTCGACCCACTTCAGGCCATGCTGAATGGCGTATTCGATGGCCTGGTAATAGCAGGCCTCGAAGTGCAAAAATTTGAAATCCTTGTTACAGCCCCAGTTGCGTCCGTAAAGCGTGTCTGCGCCCCGGATGTTCAGCGCGCCGGCGACGGGACGTCCGGAATCTTCGGCCATGACCAGGACGACGTGTTCGCCCATGCGCTCGCCCAACAGCGAAAAGAAGTCCCGGTGGAGGTAGTTCTGTCCCCATTTTTTGTCGGTGGTATCGCGGTAGAAGCGATAAAAGGCATCCCAGTGAGCTTCGCTTAGGTCGGAGCCGGTGAGCCAGCGGAAATCGAGACCGTGCGCGGCCACCGAGGCCCGTTCCTTGCGGATCGCCTTGCGCTTGCGGGATGTGAGCTCGGCGAGAAACCCGTCGAAATCGGCATAACCGCGGTTTTCCCAGTGGAATTGCTGGCCGAGCCGTGTCAGCAGCCCGTGTTCGCCGAACCGCCGCCATTCGGATTCCGTCGGGAAAGTCACATGCAGAGACGAGACCCCCAGCCGTTCGCCTAATGTCACCATGGCCTGGGCCATGGCGTCGGTCAGTTCATCTTGCAGGGCGATGGGAAGATCGTTCCGCACCAG
The DNA here is from genome assembly GCA_014382345.1 of Alphaproteobacteria bacterium. Classification (GTDB taxonomy): domain Bacteria; phylum Pseudomonadota; class Alphaproteobacteria; order Rhodospirillales; family Casp-alpha2; genus Casp-alpha2. The sequence goes on along the minus strand of JACNJX010000092.1, from coordinate 17,554 downwards.
CAAACGGCGTCCGGTGACCGGCGTGAACGGCACCGCGCATTGCAGTTTCGGATAATAGCGCCCACCGGCGCGTTCAAAGGCGTCAGCCCAGCCCCAGTCGAAGACGTATTCGCCGTAGGAATGGCTTTTCAGGTAAAGCGGCGCGCACGACATCAACTCGCCGGCTTCGTCGCGCACCGCCAGATGCCGCGCCAGCCAGCCCGAGGCATCCGAGGCCGAACCGGAATCCTCCAGCGCCGACAGGAAGCCCCAGGCGCAGAACGGATTGTCTGCGCCCACGCAAGCATCCCAAGCAGCGGCCTCGACCTCATGGATCGAGCCCAGCACGTTGACCGTCGTCGGTTCGCGTCCATCCGGCATGATCTACATGTGAGGCTTTAATGCGAAAGAGGCAAGGGGGGAGGCGCGGCTATGGCCTCGATTACCCTAACTCAAACACCCCGTCGATTTCGACGGCGACGCCGAGCGGCAGGGAGCCTGCGCCGACGGCGAAGCGGGCATGTTTGCCGGCCTCGCCGAAGATCTCCACCATCAGGTCGGATGCTCCGTTGATGACTTTCGGGTGATCGGTGAAATCTGGGCCGGCGTTGACGAAACCGCCCAGTTTCACGACCCGTTTGATCCGGTCGAGATCGCCGCCGGCGGCGGCCTTGGCCTGGGCGATCAGGTTGAGCCCGCACAGTCTGGCCGCCTCGATGCCGTCTTCCAGGCTCAGATCCTGGCCGACCTTGCCGATAAAGCGCAATTCCCCGTTCCACACCGTGACCTGGCCGGACACGAAGACCTGATGGCCGCTGATGACATAGGGCACGTAGTTGGCGGCGGGCGCAGACGGCTCCGGCAGCTCGATGCCCAGTTCGGCCATGCGGGTGGTGATCTGACCGGCCATGCCAGGCTTAAACCTTGAAGGACTCGCCCTCGCGGGGGGCGATGCACTTGGTTTTGGATTTGCGCGCTTTCAGCATCGCCTGGGCGGTGGCCAGTTTTTCATCAATGGCGTCGTCGTTCTGGTCCGGGTCGTGGTGGAACAGGAACAGCTGCTTGACCTTGGCGGTGTCCGCCAGGTTGACGACCTTGGAAACGCACGAATGTCCCCAGCCTTCCTTGGTTATGTATTCTTCGTCCATATAGGTGGTATCGGTAATCAGGACATCGGCGTCTTCGACGAATTCGGCCAGGCGCTTTTCGTAATGAGGGTCGAAATAATCGCTGGTTTCCACGTACATTTCGTTGTCGGTGATGTAACAGATGGAGCGGCCGTTGTAGTTGACGCGATAGCCCAGACACTTGCCGGGATGGCTCAACAACTTGGTCTGCACGTCGATGTCCGAAACGCTGAAGTTTTCCTCTTCCAGGTCATGGAAATAGACTCGGGACGCGAATTGCGCGAGCGTGATCGGGAAATACACGCCTTCCATCTGCGCCGAGACGATTTCACGCATGGTAATATCGCCTTGGTTGGCGCCCAGAATCTCGAACTCGTTGCCCTGGACATACAGCGGGGCAAAGAACGGGATAGCGTTGATATGGTCCCAGTGGGGGTGGGAGATAAAAATCTTGGCGTTAATGCCCTTGCGCTGCTGGGACAATACCCAGTCGCCCAGGTTCTTGATGCCGCTGCCGCAGTCGAAGATGAAAAACTGCTGGCGCGGAAATTCCAGGGTCATGCACGACGTACTGCCGCCGTACTTCAGGAACTGCTCGCCCGAAACGGGAAGCGTCCCGCGCACGCCCCAGAATGTCATGTCGATATGATCGTCGAGGATGCGGTTGATCTTGTCGATAAAGGTTTCCGGGTTAATGGGCTTGAGGATATAACCATGCGCGCCGAAGCCGAAAGCCCGTTTGAGGTCGAATTCATAAGCCTTGGCCGAGACCACGATGTATTTAGTGTTCTTCAGTTCTTTGTGCTCCAGCACCTGCTTGCACAGCGCCAGGCCATCGACTTCCGGCATCATTAAGTCGCCGATCACGCAATCGGGTTTCTTGCGGGCGATGTCGTTGATGACCCGCGAACTATCCGTGCTGGCGTTGACCGTATACCCGGCATCCTTCAGCAGGGCCGCCATCATCTTCAGAATGATGGGATCATCATCAACGATGTAAAAACTTGGTTTTTTCTTATTCGGCATAGGGCCCTGGGACAATGTTGGTCCGGACAATCGGATTCCGGATAATAATCAACTTCCAAACCTGGCGTTCCTGCCCATCCGAAAGTCCATACGATCTAGATTAAATGCCCGGTTTGTGCGTGTCGATAGGTGTTTTAGATGGGATATGCCGACAAGAATGTCTAGGGCTTAAATGCCCGGGCCCGCAAGTTTGTAAGCAAAGCTCCGAAACCGCTTCTCCCTAAAGAAAAAAACAGGAAAAAAAGGCGGGGCGCGCATCAGGGAGGGCCCCCGATACGCGCCCCAAGTTTCCCAGGGAGGATTCGGTAAAAACGCTGGTTTCCGGATAGTAGGTCATGATCTTAGGAGCATCCCGTCGTTGCGCCGCAGGTCTGGCACTTGAGGCAAGTGCCGTTCCGGACCAGGGTGAAATTTCCGCATTCGCCGCAAGAGTCGCCCTCATAGCCGCGCATCCTGGCTTCGCGAACCTGGTCCAGGCGGCCATCGGTGCTTTCAATAACATCGCTGCCAACGGCCATGGTTGCCGCACCCGCTTCCGCCACGGAGGACACCTGGACCGCGCCAACGGTCGAAGCGCCGACGGCCATGTCGACGGCGACGTCGGTTGTAGCGGCACTGGCGGTGGCTTTAAGCGCGCTGTCCTTGGCGCCCTTGATGACCAAGAAGTTGCCGCGCACGTATCCCTGGCTGGCGACACTTCGGAAGGCTTCCATGGCCGGGTCCGAGGCCGGCAGAGCACCTTCGCCTTCGCCGGTGCCGATGCTGCCGGGTTCCAGGTCTTCGGGCACCACATGGGCCAAATCGTTGCGGCCCAGGTAGCTGACGGCGAGTTCACGGAAGATGTAATCCAGGATCGATGTCGCCATCTTGATGGTGTCGTTGCCGGTGACCGAGCCGGACGGTTCGAACCGGGTGAAGGTGAAGGATTCGACGAATTCCTCCAGCGGCACGCCGTATTGCAGGGCAATGGAAATGGCGATGGCGAAGTTGTTCATCAGCGACCGGAAGGCGGCGCCTTCCTTGTGCATGTCGATGAAGATTTCCGACAGCTTGCCGTCTTCGTATTCGCCGGTGCGCAGATACACCTTGTGGCCGCCGACGGTGGCTTTTTGGGTGTAACCCTTGCGGCGGTCGGGCGGACGGCTGCGTTCGGCGGCGATCAGCCGGTCGACGACATGTTCCGCGGCCGCCTTGGCCTTTGCCGCGGCCGGAGCCTCGACCATGGCCTGGACGGCATCGTCCTCTTCCAGATCGATGTCATCGATCAGTGAAGACGAGAGCGGTTGAGACAGTTTGGAGCCGTCCCGGTAAAGCGCATTCGCCTTCAGGCCGAGACGCCAGGACAGCATGTAGGCTTCCTTGCATTCGTCGATGGTGGCGTTATTGGGCATGTTGACGGTCTTGGAAATAGCGCCGGAAATGAACGGCTGGCTGGCGGCCATCATGCGGATGTGGCTTTCCACCGACAGGAACCGCTTGCCGATGCGCCCGCATGGGTTGGCGCAATCGAAAACGCTCAAATGATCGTCCTTGATGTGCGGTGCGCCTTCCAGCGTCATGGCCCCGCAAACGTGGTTGTTGGCGGTCTCGATGTCGTCGTTGGAGAAGCCCAGTTCCGCCAGCATGTCGAAGGACATTTCGTTCATGGCCTCGGCGTCTAGGCCCAGCGTGTTGACGCAGAAGTCTTCCCCCAACGTCCACTTGTTGAAAACGAAACGGATATCGAAGGCATCTCCCAGAGATCCTTCAACGGCGGCGATGGCCTCGTCGGTGAATTTCAGTTCCTTCAGGGCATCGTGGCCGATGGCCGGCGAGTCCTTCAGGGTTCCGTGGCCGATGGCGTAAGAGATGATGTCCTCAATTTGTGCTTCCGAATAGCCGAGGCCGTCCAGTGCTTGAGGCACCATGCGGTTGATGATCTTGAAATACCCTCCGCCGGCCAGTTTCTTGAACTTGACGAGGGCGAAGTCCGGCTCGATGCCGGTGGTATCGCAATCCATGACCAGCCCGATGGTGCCGGTCGGCGCGACCACCGAAACCTGCGCGTTGCGGTAACCATGCGCCTCGCCCAGTTCCAGAGCTTGATCCCAGACCTCGACAGCAGCGCGGGCCAGCGCCGTATCGGGGTTTTCTTCATCTTTCAGCGGGACGGGTGTGACCGACAAATCTTCATAACCGGTCTTGGCGCCTTGTGCGGCGCGGCGGTGGTTGCGGATGACGCGGAGCATGGAGCCGCTATTTTCCTCGTAATTCGGGAAGGCCCCCATTTCAGAGGCCATTTCCGCAGACGTGGCGTAGGCGGTGCCCGTCATCAGGGACGAAATGGCGCCGCAAAGGGCCCGGCCCTTCACGGAATCGTAGGGAATGCCAGCGGCCATCAGGTAGCCGCCGATGTTGGCGAAGCCCAGGCCAAGGGTGCGGAATTCATAGCTCAGCTTGGCGATGATGTCAGACGGGAACTGCGCCATCATCACTGAAATCTCCAGCGTGATAGTCCACAGCCGGACGGCGTGCTCAAAAGCGGTGACGTCGAAACTGTGATCTTCCCCCGCGAATGCCATCAGGTTCAGGGACGCCAGATTGCATGCCGTGTCGTCCAGAAACATGTATTCCGAGCATGGGTTCGATGCGTTGATCCGTCCGCTTTCCGGGCAGGTGTGCCAGTCGTTGATGGTGGTGTCGAACTGCAATCCCGGGTCCGCCGATGCCCAGGCGGAATAACCGATCTGTTCCCACAGGTCGCGGGCCTGAACCGTGCGCGACACTTCGCCGTCGGTGCGCCGCGTCAGGTTCCAGTCGGCGTCATCCTGGACGGCCCGGATAAAGTCATCGGTCACACGGATGGTGTTGTTGGAGTTTTGTCCGGAAACAGTGAGGTAGGCTTCGGAATCCCAATCCGTGTCGTACTCGGGGAAATCGATTTCCGTATATCCCTGCTGAGCGAACTGAATGACCCGCAGAACACAGTTTTCCGGGATCATGGCCTGGCGGCAGCCGATGATGGCTTTTTTCAGGGCCGGGTTCTTTTTCGCATTGAAGCGGTCTTCGTCCTCGTCGTCCTCGATGGCTTCGTGACAAGCCTTGATAACATTGTTGAGGTGCTTGTTGGAGAGCTTGGAGCCGGCGACCAGGGCCGCGACTTTCTGTTCTTCCTGCGCTTTCCAGGCGATGAATTGTTCAACGTCGGGATGGTCGATATCGACGATGACCATTTTGGCGGCGCGTCGCGTCGTGCCGCCCGACTTGATGGCGCCGGCGGCGCGGTCGCCGATCTTGAGAAAGCTCATCAGTCCTGACGAGCGTCCGCCGCCCGAAAGGCCTTCGTCGCCTCCGCGAAGCGAGGAAAAATTGGTGCCGGTACCGGAGCCATACTTGAACAGACGGGCCTCGCGCACCCAAAGGTCCATGATGCCGCCTTCGTTAACCAGATCGTCGGCAATGCCCTGGATAAAGCAGGCATGGGGCTGCGGGCGTTCATAAGCCGAGCGCGACGGAAGCAGCTCACCGGTCTTGTAGTCTACATAGGAATGGCCCTGCGCCGGCCCATCGATGCCGTAAGCCCAATACAATCCTGTGTTGAACCATTGTGGTGAGTTGGGGGCGCCGACCTGGGTCGCCAGCATATGGCGCATTTCATCCATATAGGCGCGGGCATCCTCTTCCGTATCGAAATATCCACCTTTCCAACCCCAGTAGGTCCAGGTTCCGGCGAGCCGGTCGAACACCTGCTTGGAACTGGTTTCACCGGACGTGCGCTCCTCAACGGGGAGTTCGTCCAGGGCGTCGGTGTCGGGGACGCTGCGCCACAGCCAACTGGGAACGTCATTTTCCTCGAATTTCTTGAGCCGCTGGGGGACGCCGGCCTTGCGGAAATACTTTTGTGCCAGAACATCGCTGGCCACTTGCGACCAGTCGGAGGGAACCTCCATATCGTCAAGCTTGAAGATGGTCGACCCGTCCGGATTTTTGATTTCGCTGCTTACCTTGCGAAACTTGATGTCAGCATACGCAGACTCGGTTTGTTTCGTTTTCAGTCGTTTGATTCTCATTATTCCCCCAACAATAAAGGTCTCGGGTTATTAACGTTTTGGACCTTTCGGCCCCCCGGTTGCGACCCTCCGGTGGCTGAACTCCGCCCCAAATCACGTCATTCTAGGTGTCGATTTTCGATGCTAGATGTCGTGTCTGCCCAGGTGCAACGGTACAAAATGTAGCCCAACTGATTTTTACCTGCAACAGGAAAATACTAAATATGGTGTGAAGTGTACAACAAAAGCACTTTATATTGGGTTAATGGCGGTGCCATGAATCCACGGTTCTTCAAGCGCGACTCGAGTTTTTTTTCACCCAGGGAAGGGGCTGGAATGAGGTAAAATAAGTTGCCGTACCGTCATTGCCGGTCAACAGGTGATGGACTGGACGGGAAGCCGGGCAAGTGCCATATTTGCGCAACCCTAGTCAAAGGTACATTCAGAAAATTGAACAGGCCCTCATGCATCTCGGAACATTAATTTACACTTGGTTAAATGGCGTTAGCGTTGGCACCGACGAATTCGGCAACCGCTATTACCGGGCCAGAAAAGACACCCTGCACGGCCGTGAGAAGCGTTGGGTGGTGTACAAAGGGCCGGTGGAAGGCTCGCGTGTTCCTGCGCAATGGCATTCCTGGCTACACCACATGTCGGACCAGCCGCTTTCGGAAAAAGCCGCCGAATCGAAAACTTGGCAGAAGTCCCATCAGGCCAACCCGACCGGAACGGGTGCTGCGTATCTTCCGCAGGGTCACGCCTATCTTGGTGGCCGGCGCGCTCCCGCCACCGGTGATTATGAGCCCTGGTCGCCGGAATGAAGCCGTTTAGGGGCGAGGTGTTTTATCCATGACGTCGGAAACCCGGGAAATCCTTATTGGTGCTGCGACTTTCGCCGGTTTGGCGCTGGTGCTGGGCTTGTCCTACATCGGCGAGCAGGACTGGACGCCGAAGCAGGAGTCGGACACCATCATCATTGCTAAATTCAACCGGGTGGACGGTCTCGGCCTGGGAGACGATGTCCGCATGGGGGGCATTAAGGTTGGCTCCGTCCACTCCATGTCCCTGGACAACCAATACCGTGCCGTTATCGCCATGAAGGTCAATGGGGATGTGGCGCTGCCCGCTGATACATCGGCGGCCATTCATACGGATGGGCTGTTCGGGTCGAAATTCATGATCCTTGAGCCGGGCGCCGAAGACGATATTTTAAAACCGGGCGGGGAAATCACGTATACCCAGGGCGCCGTCATCGTCAGCGACCTTCTCGATCTGATTATCTCCGAAGGCCGCTCGGTCATGAAGCAGCGCCAAGACACAAAAGCCAAGTCAACGAAGGCGAAATAAGAGGAAACGCCATGGGCAGACATGCAGTTGAAACGGTTTTGGGGGCCGCGGTTCTCGTGGTGACGATTATTTTTGCCTCCTTTACCTACTCCACCGCCGACATTAAGGCCGTTCAGGGGTACAAAATCTCCGCCTCTTTCTACAAGATCGGCGGCCTGTCCAAGGGCAGCGATGTTCGTATTAACGGAATCAAGGTTGGCACGGTGCTGAGTCTTCGCCTCGATCCAGCAACCTTCGACGCCGTGGTCAATATGTCAATCACGCCTGAGGTCAAGGTTCCCACAGACAGCGTGGCTTCCATTTCCAGCGAAGGCATCCTGGGCGGCAAGTATGTCCGGCTTGAGCCCGGTGGCGAAAAATCGTATTTGGCTGACGGCGCGTCCTTGAAGAAGACAAAGGATTTCCGTTCGCTGGAGGATCAGGTGGGAGAGATCATCTTCCTTGCCACCGGCGGGGATAAGGGTGCCAAGTAGCCGCCTACCCGGAATTTTTCTGATCGCTCTACTTTGGGCCGGTCTTGGTTCTCCCGCCGGGGCGGCGACCTATGAGGTCGCCGTGCTGCAGGGCCTGGACAAGGTCACGGCGCGGGTGCTGACGATCGAAGCGCCGATCGGTGAAGTCGTGACCTTCGGCGCATTGGAAATCATCGCCCGGACCTGCGACAAGCGTCCACCCGAGGAAACCCCCGAAAGCGCCGCCTTCCTGGATATTTGGGAGGTCCGTCAGGGAGAACCGGCCACCAGCCTGTTCCGGGGCTGGATGTTCGCCTCCAGTCCGGCGCTCTCAGCAATGGAGCACCCCGTCTATGACGTCTGGGTGCTCGACTGCCGGAACAGCGCTTCCAACGCGTCGTCTACGCCGCCGGACGCGGACGCATCTTCGTCTACAGGAAAAACCCCCTGAACCTTCAGCGCCTTTTCCAGGCCTTTGTGATATTGCCGTGACGGAACCTCGCGGGCACCAAACTGGCGCAGGTGATCGGTGATGAACTGCACGTCGAGAAGCGTGAAACCGCCCATACGGAGCCTTGCCACCAGATGCACCAGCGCGACCTTGGAGGCATCGCGATCACGGGAAAACATGCTTTCGCCGAAAAACGCGCCGCCCAAAGCAATGCCGTAAAGCCCGCCGATCAACTTGCCGTCGCGCCAGGTTTCGACGCTGTGGGCGAAGCCCATGAAGAACAGTTGATTGACGGCGTCTTCGATCAGCGGGTTGATCCAGGTTTCGGGCCGGTCGTCCCGGGTTTCGCCGCATAGTTTCAAGACCTCGGCGAAGGCGGTGTCGGTGCGCACCTCAAAGGCGCCGCTGCGGATCGTCTTTTTCAGGCGCCGGGGCACATGGAAGGCATCGAGCGGTAAAACGCCCCGAACCTGCGGATCGACCCAGAAGATACTTGGGGCGTCGCGGCTTTCGGCCATCGGGAAAATACCTGCCGCATAGGCGCGGAGCAAAAGCTCGGGCGTCAGTTCCTGCATGCCTGCGCCGTGCACGCTCATAATCAAGGGTTCTCCTCAGGTTTTGGGCTTGGTCCCGTCCACGTATTTCTGCAGCCAGTGTATATCATATTCGCCGTTAACGAAGTCGGCTTCGTTCATCAGGCTTTGGTGCAGGGGGATGGTGGTGTCCAGTCCATCGATCACGTACTCGCTCAGCGCCCGGCGGAGGCGCATCAGGCATTCGTTGCGGTTGGCGCCGTGGACGATCAGTTTGGCGATCATGCTGTCGTAATGGGGCGGCACCGAATAACCGGAATAGAGGCCCGAATCGACCCGCACGCCCAGACCGCCGGGAGCATGGTAAACGCCCACGGTTCCCGGAGACGGCTGGAAGGTTTCGGAGTTCTCGGCGTTGATCCGGCATTCGATGGAATGGCCGGTAAACGTTACATCCGACTGCTTGAAATTAAGCGGTTTTCCCTCCGCCACCCGGATCATCTCCCGTACCAGGTCCAATCCGCAGATCATTTCCGTGACCGGGTGTTCGACCTGTAGGCGGGTATTCATTTCGATGAAATAGAATTCACCGTCCTCGAACAGGAATTCCACCGTGCCGGCGCTGCGGTAGCCCAGCTTTTTGATCGCGTTGACCACCTTATCACCGATCGACTGGCGTTGTGCTTCGTTGAGGGCGGGCGAAGGCGCTTCTTCCAACAGCTTCTGATGACGGCGTTGCAGGGAACAGTCCCGTTCGCCGAGGTGGACGACGTTGCCATGCAGGTCGGCCAGCACCTGAACCTCGATATGGCGGGGCTTTTCCAGGTATTTTTCCATGTAAACTTCATCGCTGGAAAAGGCTGCCTTGGCTTCGGCGCGGGCCAGATCATAGGCCTCTTTGACGCCGTCGGCGTCCCGCACGACCTGCATGCCCCGTCCGCCGCCACCGGCGGTCGCCTTGATCAGAACCGGGTATCCGATGGCATCCGCCGCGGCACGGGCGTCTTCCGCGTCGGCCAGCGCCCCGTCGGAGCCCGGCACCACCGGAATGCCGGCTTCCTTTACCGCCTGTTTGGCGGCGATCTTGTCGCCCATCAGGCGGATGTGATCGGCGGAAGGGCCGATGAAGGAAAAACCGTGTTCTTCCACCATGGCCGCGAAATCGGCATTTTCGGACAGGAAGCCGTAGCCGGGATGGATGGCGTCGACATGCGCGATAGCGGCGGCGGTCAGGATGGCGGACGGGTTCAGATAGCTGTCCTTGGCGGCCGGCGGGCCGATGCAGATGGTCTCGTCGGCAAGGCGCACGTGCATGGCGTCGTTGTCAGCGGTGGAATGGACGGCGACGGCCTTAATGCCCATTTCCCGGCATGCCCTGAGGATGCGGAGCGCGATCTCGCCGCGGTTGGCGATCAGAACCTTGTCAAACATCGGTTATGTCCGGCCTTCTTTGCTTATTCGAGGATCAGCAGGGGTTCGCCGAATTCCACCGGGTCGCCGCTGGTGATCAAAATCCGTGTTACCTTGCCGGCCCTGGTCGCGGTGATCGGATTGAAGACTTTCATGGCTTCGATCAGCAACAAGGTTTGCCCTTCCTTGACCTGATCGCCGACCTTGACGAAAGGGTCCGCGCCCGGCTCAGAACTGGTAAAGACAACGCCGACCATGGGCGAGGTCACGGCGTTGGTCAGGTCTATGTCACTATTTTCCCCGGATGTCTCGGCTGCCACGCCTGCGGGCTGCGCCGGCGGGAGAGGCAGCGCGACTGGTGCGGCAACGCCGGCCTTGACCACGCGAACATGCCAATCGTCACGGCCGAATTCGATCTCGGCCAGATTGGTCTCTTCCAGCAGCTTGGCCAGCTGGCGCACAAGATCTTCGTCGACGTCCCGTTTCGGTTTGTTTGCCATGATTGTCTTTATTCTTCCTTCAACGTGCCCAGGGTTCGGGCAAGGGATTCCAGCGCCAGTTCATAACCAAACCCGCCCAACCCGCAGATCATGCCATCGGCGGCCTTGGAAACATAGGAATGATGACGAAACTCCTCGCGCTGGTTGATGTTGGACAAATGCACCTCGATTTTGGGGATTTCGGTTGCCAGCAGGGCATCCAGAAGGGCCACCGAGGTATGGGTATAGGCGCCGGCGTTGACGATCAGGGCGTCATGTTTGTCGCGGGCCTCCTGGACCCAGTCGACCAGTTCGCCTTCGGTATTGGACTGGCGGAACTCGACGTCCAGGCCAAGGCCTTCGCCACGCTTGCGGCACGCCTCCTCGATGGAGGCCAGCGTTTCCGAGCCATAGATCTCGGGTTCACGGGTGCCGAGCAAATTGAGGTTGGGTCCGTTAAGGACCAGTACGGTTTTCGTCATGGTTCCAGTGAAGCTTTCCTTGAATGTTGGCGTTTTATACCACGCGGCGCGGCCATAAAAAACATCCTGTTTTGTTATCTGTCCGGCGTTGAAAGCTGGGCGCTGGGGCCCCATACTTATGGCAATTGATTTCCAACAGATGAAGATGACCCCGGAAAAATCCATGAACCTTACAATTAACGGCGAACAACGGAATTTTGAGGCTCCCATTACGGTTGAGCAGCTTTTGGGCGAGATCGGTCTCGATAGCAAGAAGGTTGCCGTTGAACGCAACCTCGAGATCGTGCCCAAGTCCGAATACGGCGGGGTGGCGCTGGATGACGGAGACAAACTGGAAATCGTGCATTTTATCGGTGGTGGCGCGCCCGACGGAACCCAAAAAACCGGGGATCAATCCAAGGATTCTCAGCCGGATACCGATGACGATTCCTGGGAGGTCGCCGGCCGCCGCTTTTCCTCGCGCCTGATCATCGGCACCGGAAAGTACGAGGACTATGAAGTAAACCGCCTCGCCGCCGAAGCCGCCGGCAGCGAAATGATTACGGTCGCCGTCCGGCGGGTCAACCTGACCGATCCCGACAAACCGATGCTGGTCGACTATCTGGACCCGAAAAAATACACCTACCTGCCCAACACGGCGGGCTGTTTCACCACCGACGATGCGCTCCGCACCCTGCGCCTGGCCCGCGAGGCGGGCGGCTGGGATCTGGTCAAACTGGAAATCCTGGGCGAGCAGAAAACGCTCTACCCGATGATGCCGGAAACCCTGGAGGCCACGGAAATCCTGACTAAAGAGGGCTTCAAGGTGATGGTGTACTGCTCTGATGACCCGATCATGTGCAAGCGCCTGGAAGACGTCGGCGCCGTTGCTATTATGCCTTTAGGCGCGCCGATCGGCTCAGGGCTCGGCATCCAGAACCCGGTCAACACGCGACTGATTGTCGAGCAGTCCAACGTGCCGGTGATCGTCGATGCCGGGGTTGGAACCGCGTCGGACGCCGCCATCGCCATGGAATTGGGCTGTGACGGGGTATTGATGAACACCGCCATTGCCGAGGCCGGTGACCCGGTGCGCATGGCGCGCGCCATGAAGGCGGCGGTGGAAGCCGGCCGTCACGCCTATCTGGCCGGACGGATGCCGAAAAAACTGTACGCCGATCCATCATCGCCCCTGGCTGGGCTTATTTAACTATTTGAATTTATTTAGTATTATGCGGTTTTAGTCTTGCCGGGCGGGTAAGCCGTGAATTAATTATGGACTAAATGGTCCTTAATGTGTATAACGTCCGGAATGTTATCCATTATGAGATTAGGAAGCGATGGCGCGGCCACGGGAATTTGATACGACAGTCGCCTTGGGCAAGGCCATGGACGTATTTTGGACGAAAGGCTACGAGGCGACATCGCTTTGTGATCTCCTCGAAGCCATGGGCCTGTCGAAGAGCAGCTTTTATGACACCTTCGGCTCCAAGCACGAAGTGTTTCTGGCTACGATCGAGCATTACAAAAAGACCATGACGGCGCAGATTACGGGTGTCGCCAGCCTTGAATCCCCAGCCCGGAAACTGATTGAATCCCTTTTTGATCGGGCCGTAAGCCGAATGACGGAAGAGGGCGGACAGCGGGGTTGTTTTCTCAATAATTGCGCCGTCGAAGTCGCTTTGCATGACCCGGCGGCGGCGAAGCTGATCGACGGCGGCATCAGCCTGGTGGAAGACACCTTTTTTACCCTGGTCGAGCGGGGACAAAGGGAAGGGGATGTTGCGCCGGACAAAGACGCCCGCGCCCTGGCCCGGTATCTGACCAGCAGCCTCAACGGTTTGCTGGTTATCGCCAAGGCCAACCCGAATCCGGAGGCCCTGGCCGACATCTCTCAGATGTCCCTGACCGCTCTGGATTAACGGCCTGTTTTAACTGGATTTTTTTGGATATTTAGGACCAATTGGTCCAATATTTAAGGAAGTGCGAATATGAAAACCAAAAATTCTATCGAGATTTACTATAAATCCTGGTGCCGTTTTAGCATGGCCGCCCTCGCATTGCTGGATGACCTTGGTCTTGCCTATGAGGCGATTGACGTAACCTCGGACCGGACGCGGGAGACTGAAATGATTCGCCGTTCGGGGCGAACCTCGGTACCGGAAATTTTCATCAATGGCGCGTTGATCGGCGGGTACGACGATTTCCGCTCGCTGGTCGATACGGGAGCGTTCGGCGGCCGGAAAGCCGCTTGAATCAAATTCTAAGTAATATTTTATAAGGCGTTGTTTTTGAAAGATAAACTAATGATACCCAGTGATCTCCATAAGCCTTTTGAACTCGGTTCCTATACGCTATCGAACCGGATCGTTATGGCGCCTTTGACCCGTAACCGGGCCGGTGCTGGAAATGTCCCGCAGGACCTCAATGCCGTTTATTACGGCCAGCGGGCGACGGCGGGCCTGATCATCACGGAAGCCTCACAGGTTTCCCCGCAGGGTGTCGGGTATCCCTCAACGCCGGGCGTCTATTCCCCGGAACAGGTTGAAGGGTGGAAGAAGGTGACCAAGGAAGTCCATGATCAGGGCGGGAGGATTTTTCTTCAGCTCTGGCATGTCGGCCGGATTTCCCATCCCGATCTACAGGAAGAGGGGGCCCTGCCGGTGGCGCCGTCGGCCATCCAGCCGCGCGGAGAGGTCTTCACCGGGCAAGCGCGCGTACCTTTCGTTAAACCCCGCGCCCTGGATGCTGTGGAAATTTCCGGAATTGTCGGGCAATACCGCCGCGCCGCCGAAAACGCCCTGATGGCCGGTTTCGACGGGGTCGAGGTCCATGCCGCCAACGGCTACCTGATTGACCAGTTCCTGCGCGACAGCACCAATTTCCGAACCGACGGGTATGGCGGATCCCGGCTCAACCGAAGCCGCCTGCTGATGGAGGTACTGGAAGCCGTGACCAGTATTTGGGGCGCAGAGCGTGTCGGCGTCCGCTTGTCGCCGATCAACACCTTCAACGACATTTCCGATACCGACCCGGAAGCCACCTTTAGTGTTGTCGTCGATGGGTTGAACCGCTTCGGGCTGGCTTACCTTCATGTCGTCGAGGTCGATATGGCCGGTATAGCCGGGGATGCCTTCGATTGGGAAAGGCTCCGGCAGTCATTCGATGGCCCCTATATGGCCAACGGCGGCTATGACCGGGACCGCGCCGAGCAGGCCATTGCTTCGGGTTCGGCCGATATGATCTCGTTTGGGGTTCCCTTTATCGCCAACCCGGATCTGCCGGCGCGTCTGGCCAAGGGCGCACCGCTCAACAAGGCCGATCCGGCAACCTTCTATGGCGGGGATGCCACTGGGTATACCGACTATCCGGCGTTGAAAGACCAGGCCGCTTAAATTTCTTAAAAAATGAGCAATTAATTGAGAAAGAAACAAAGATGAACGATTTTAAACCACACACTCTGGAAACGGCGCCGGCTTTACCAAGGCACAGGTGCTGGAAGTCATAGGTGCCGCAGCGTTCAAGCTGATCAGTAACTATACCAACCACATCGCCGACATTCCGCTGGACGAGGCCTTCCAGCCGTTCCTGTGGAAGGATAAAGACGCGGCCTAGCCGCTAAGGCCTGCGAACCGGGAGGTCTGGCGGTAGACCCCTTACCACTCTCCTCATCTGGGCCTCCCGGGGGCCAGCCTCAATTTTACCTTTGAAGGAATACACGACGTGAATCCCTGCATCGATAAATTCCAAACCCTTCGCGGATTGGGCCGGGGCATTAGCAGTCTGGGAATCAGCCTCGGAATCAGCCTGGGGCTGGCCGCCGTGTTTTACGGAACGGTCCTTGCCACCATCGCCCTTAAAAGCGCGATCATAGAATTCTGAGGAGAAAAGCCGTCTGGATAAGCCGGGAGGGCTTTTTTATTTCGATTATTTCTTTTTCGGCGCTTCGGTCATCAGGAAGGCCGGCATGTGCTCGCCCAATCCCTTGACCGTTTCTTTGGCAGGCTGTCGGGCCGGTTCCTTCTTGCGTTCCGGTGTTTTGCTTTTGCCTTCGCTGGCGCCAGCCTTATGTTCAGTCTTACGTTCAGTCTTATGTTCAGCCTTCGGTTCGGCCTTGTGTGCAGCCTTGGGCTCAGCCGGTTTTTGTTCCGCCTTGCTGTCTTTGGTTCGGCCACCCCGTCCGCCGCGCCCGCGTCCGCCACTCCGACCTCCCCGGTCGCGCCCGCCTCTGGTGCCGGGGCCTTCTGATTTGGAGGAACGCCCCCGTCCGGATGTTTCGCCGGCCGCTTGGCTCGAGTCTTCAAGAGTCCCAATCTCAACGCCGTTCATGTCCAGCTGAGGGATTTCCTTACCGATGACTTGGTAAATGGCATCCAGGTACTTGCCGTCTTCCGGCGTGGCGATGGTATAGGCATGGCCCTTAAGCCCGGCGCGTCCGGTGCGGCCGATGCGGTGCACGTAATCCTCGGCATGGATCGGCACATCGAAATTGAAGACGTGGCTCATGGCCGGAATGTCGAGCCCGCGCGCCGCGACGTCGGAGCACACGACGATATTGATCTCGCCGGATTTGAATTTGCCGAGGGTCTCCGTCCGGGCCGGCTGCGACATGTCGCCGTGCAGGCGGCTGGCGGTAATACCGTGCGTGTTCAGGGATTTGCAGACCACATCCACGTCGCGTTTGCGGTTGCAGAAGATCAGCGCATTTTTGGGCTTTTCCCGTTTTATCAGATTGCGAAGGACTGCGCGTTTTTCCTTGGCGCCGCCGCCGGGCCTGCGCCCGTCGCGGTGCTGGACCACAACCATACCCTGGGTGATGGTGTCCGCCGTTGTTGCCGGCGGCGAGACGGAAATTTCCTTGGGGTTCATCAGGAATTTATCGGCCAGCCTGCGGATTTCCGGCGGCATGGTGGCGGAAAAGAACAGCGTGTTGCGGATCGTCGGCAGCATGGCGACGATTTTTTCGACATCCGGAATGAAGCCCATGTCGAGCATGCGGTCGGCCTCGTCGATGACCAGGATCTTGACGTCGTGCATCAACAGGTGGCCACGGTCGAACAGGTCCAAAAGCCGCCCCGGTGTCGCAATCAGCACATCGACGCCTTTGTCGATGGTCTTGATCTGCGCGTTCATGGTGTGCCCGCCGATCAACAGCGCCTTGGTCAGCTTGTGATACTTGCCGTATTTATCGAAGTTTTCCGCGACCTGGGCGGCCAGCTCACGGGTCGGCTCCAGGATCAGCGAGCGCGGCATGCGCGCCTTGGCCTTGCCGGCGGCGAGGATGTCGATCATCGGCAGCGTGAAGGATGCGGTCTTGCCGGTGCCGGTCTGGGCGCAGCCGAGAATATCGCGGCCCATGAAGACTACGGGGATCGCCTGAGACTGGATCGGAGTCGGTTCGGTGTAGCCCGAATCTTCGAGGGCACGTAAAACTTCGTCACTAAGGCCGAGATTATTGAAGGTCATATAGGTTGGTTCTGACGGGGCGCGTTCTTGTTCGCCACCCCGGCTATTCTTTTCTATTTTCAAAGTCGGGCGGAGTTTAGGCTTTCCCGGCCCGAAGTCAACGTTTCCCTTGCCCTTGGCCGTTCCGTTCGGATCGGCTACCTTGCGGCCATGAGCAAAAATACCTCTCTGATCCTGATTCCGGGGCTGTTGTGCGACGCGGAGCTGTGGGCGCACCAGACCGAGACTCTTGGCGATCTGGCCAAGATGACCGTCGCTGACGTGACCCAGGAAGACACCATCAGTGGCATGGCTGAACGCATCCTGGCAACGGCTCCTAAGCATTTTTCGCTGGCAGGCCTCTCCATGGGCGGTTACGTGGCGCAGGAAATTATGCGCCAGGCGCCGGACCGTGTGGATCGCCTGGCATTGCTGGACACGTCGGCCACGCCCGACACGCCGGACCGCAAGAAACAACGCAAGGGCTTCATCGCCCAACTCGGCATCGGCGGGTTCCGTGGCGTTACGAGCAGGCTTTTGCCCTTTCTCATTCACAAGGACCGGCTCAAGGACAAGGCGCTGACCGATACCATCAGGGCATCCGCCGCCAACGTCGGTCCCGACGCCTTCGTGCGCCAGCAGCACGCCATCATGGGCCGTCCCGACGGGCGTAAATCCTTGAAAAAAATCACCTGCCCGACGCTGGTGCTGTGCGGGCGCTAGGACGCCTTGACGCCCTTGGCCGGGCATTAGGAAATTGCACAGGCCAGTCCCACTCCCCGGCGTGGCTCGACCGAGGGTTCCGGCCACCCGTCC
>JACNJX010000024.1 GCA_014382345.1 Alphaproteobacteria bacterium | reverse complement strand
TTACCGATTAGGAGCAGGGCGGGGATGCGGCAATCGTGAATGGCTTGAGCGAACGCGGGCACCGGTTGAGCCCGGCATCGTCCTTAGGCTTGGTGAATGCGATTTTCTGCTCTACGGGTATTCCCGCCAAAGGCGGGGCGTCGTGCCTGAACCGTTCCGATCCGCGTGGCTTCGGCCTGTCCATCGGCGGACAGTAATATGGCGCTTAAAATTTCCCGGCGCGGAATCATTCCCCCGTTCATCGTCATGGACGTTATGCGCGACGCCAATGAAAGGGAAGCCCAGGGCGAAGGCGTCCTGCATCTGGAAGTGGGCCAGCCCGGCACCCCGGCGCCTGGTCCGGTACTGGAAGCCGCCAAGGCCGCGTTATCCGATGATCGTCTGGGCTACACGGATGCTTTGGGTCTGGCGGCGCTGAAAAAACGCATCGCCCGGCATTACAGAGACTTTTACGGCGTCGAAATCGATTCCGCCCGTATCGTCGCCACGACCGGCTCGTCGGGGGGCTTCGTGCTGGCCTTTCTTGCGGCCTTTGATGCCGGCGACCGGGTGGCGCTGGCAAGCCCCGGATACCCCGCCTACCGGAATATTCTCAAAGCCCTGGGTGTTGAGGTCGTCGATCTGCTCAGTGGCCCGGAAACAAATTTTCAGCCGACCCCGGACCTTATAGAGCGGGCGGCGTCTACGGGGGGCCGCATCGATGGCCTGATCGTCGCCAGCCCATCCAACCCCACGGGCACCATGATCCATGCCGACGGCCTTAAGGCTCTGGCGGACTATTGCCGGGATACCGGAATCCGCCTGATTTCAGATGAGATTTACCACGGTATCACCTATGGCGAGGCCGCCGAAACGGTCCTGCGCTTTTCCGACGATACGGTCGTCATCAACAGTTTCTCGAAATATTTTTCCATGACCGGATGGCGGCTGGGCTGGATGGTCGTTCCACCAGACCTGCACCGGTCTATAGAATGCCTGTCGCAGAACCTGTTTATTTCACCGCCGACGCTGTCCCAGTACGCCGGGATCGCGGCCTTCGACTGCATGGACGCGTTAGACGCCAATGTCGCGCGCTATGCTTCGAACAGGGCGCTGCTGCTGGAACGGCTGCCGCAAGCCGGGTTTGAATCCCTGGCCCCGGCGGAGGGGGCATTTTACGTCTATGCCGATATCGCCAACCTAACTAACGACAGCCAGGACTTTTGCCGGCGCATGCTGGCCGAAACCGGGGTCGCCACGACGCCCGGTATCGACTTCGACCCTGAACGGGGAAACCGCTTCATGCGCTTTTCCTTTGCCGGTGAGAAAGCCGTTATCGCCGAAGCAACCGAGCGCCTGAAGCAGTGGATGGGGTGAGGAGCCATAGAGCGTTTTCTGTTCACGCGCGTTCACCAGAATTGCCCTATGCCTTTGTTTTCGAAGCAAGTTTTCCGTCGCGGATGATTTCATCCGCTCGGGGTTTGTTCTAGCTCCACCAGCCTTTCTTGGTCTTCTTTTCCGCGTCGTCCTTCTCTTTCTCGCTACCGACGGTGATGGTTTCCGTCTTGGCCGCTGCCACCGGTTCGGGCGTTTCCGGTTCGGTCTGAGCCGGTTTTGACACGTCGGGAGACGCCGGGGCCGGGCTTACTGCAACGGGCGTGGCCGCTTCCGGGGCTTCGGGGGCTTCGGCGGCGGCAGGCTTGGCCTTGCGGCGGGGGGCACGCGCAGGTTTCTCTTTCGCCGATTTTTTGTCGGCCGCTTCAGCCTTGGTATCGTCTTTAGTATCGGCTGGGGCCGGTTCGGCGGCGGCGGATTCGGCTTCGGTCTCTGTTTTCTTCGTGCGCCGGGTCCGGGTGCGTTTGGCCGGTTTCTTTTCTTTTTCGTCCTTCTTTTCCGGCATTTTGTCAGTGCCTTCAGGAGCGGCTTCGGCTTCGGCAACGTCTCCGGCTTCCGTAGCGGTTTTCGGCGTAGTTTCCGCGGGGGCCTCTCCCGCGGTTTCTTCAGCAGTTTCTGGCGGGGCTTCGGGCGCTTCGCCACCGGAGACGGCGTCTGTGCTTGCTTCCGTCAGGTCACCGGCGGTTTCCTGAGCCATCTGTTCGGCGGGCTTGCGTCCGCGACGGCGTCCGCCCCGGCGTCCGCGCCGGCGGCGTTTGCGTTCAACCGGTTTGTCGTCGTCGCCCTCAAAGGCGGCGCCCACGTCTTCTCCGTCCGGAACGTCCCCGGATTCTGTGGCGGCTTGCGGGGTGGTTTCCGGGGCGGCTTGTGTTGCCGTTTCGTGTGTCGTTTCGGAGCTGTCTTCCGCGCCGCGCCGCCGCCGACCGCGCCGCCTTCGGCGCTTGGCGCTGTCTTCGTCATCTCCGCCTTTGGACATGCCGGCGCTGGCTTCCTCAACGGTCTTTCCGTCTCTCTCCATGCGGTAGGCAGGCGGGATCAGGGTGTCGTCGGTTTCGACGATGATGGACATCTTATACGTAGCCTCGATCTCGGCCAGAACGTCGCGCTGGTTGTTGAGGATATAAAGCGCCACCGTTGTCGGGATGTGGACGGTGATCTGCTGGGCGCGCTGCTGCATGGCCTCTTCCTTGATGGCGCGTAGCAGATGCAGGGCCGCCGAATCCGCGGACCGCCGAATGCCGGTGCCTTCACAGTAGGGGCAGGGATCGGAACTGGTTTCGATCAGGCTCGGGCGCATACGCTGGCGCGACAGCTCGAGAAGTCCAAAGGGGCTGATGCGGCCGATCTGGATGCGCGCCCGGTCGGAACGCATGGCGTCCTTCAGGCGGCGTTCCACCTTCGTCTGGTTGCGGTTTTCCTCCATATCGATGTAGTCGATGACGATCAGCCCGGCCAGATCGCGCAACTTCAATTGGCGCGCGATTTCGTCGGAGGCCTCGATATTGGTTTTCAGCGCCGTTTCCTCGATGTTCCGGCCCCGCGTCGAGCGGCCCGAGTTAACGTCGATGGAGACCAGGGCCTCGGTCGGGTTGATGACGATATAGCCGCCCGATTTCAGTTGCACATCGGGCGAATGCATGGCGTGGAGTTGGGGTTCCACGTGGAAATGCTGAAACAGCTGCTTGCCTGTTTCCTTGAACGGCTGGACCCGCTTGGTGTGGCTGGGAATCAGCAGTTTCATGAAATCCTTGGCGGTCCGGTAGGCCTCGTCACCGTCGATGATAATCTCATCGATGTCCTTGTCGTAGAGGTCGCGGATCGAGCGCTTGATCAGATCGCCTTCCTCATGCACCAGGCACGGCGCCATGGATTCCAACGTCACCTCGCGCACGGATTCCCACAACCGCATCAGGTATTCGTAATCGCGCTTGATTTCCGCTTTTGAGCGTTTCGATCCGGCGGTTCGCACGATCACCGCCATGACGCCGGGGATTTTCAGGTCGGAGAGAATATTCTTCAGCCGCTTGCGGTCCGGGGCGTTGGCGATTTTGCGGGAAATGCCGCCGCCGCGCGCGGTGTTGGGCATCAGCACGCAATAGCGTCCGGCCAGGGACAGGTAGGTTGTCAGGGCTGCACCCTTGGTGCCGCGTTCTTCCTTGACCACCTGGACCAGCAAAATCTGCCGGCGTTTGATGACTTCCTGAATCTTATAGTGGCGTTTGATCGCGACCGGACGTTCGGCCTGGACCTCTTCGGCCTCGTCGCCGCCCAGGACTTCGACGTCTGAGCCTTCACCCTCGGCCGCGTCGCCGCCGCCTTTTTTGGCTTCGGCTTCGGCCTTGGCATCGGCTTCCGCGCCGGCTTCGGTTTCCGCTTCCTGCTGCTCGGCGACCAGCGCTTCGCGGTCGGCGACGGGAATCTGATAGTAGTCGGGGTGAATTTCGCTAAAGGCCAGGAAACCGTGGCGGTTTCCGCCGTAATCGACAAACGCAGCCTGCAGGGACGGTTCGACCCTAGTTACCTTCGCCAGATATATGTTGCCTCTGAGTTGCCTTCGGGACTCAACTTCTACGTCGAAGTCGTCCAGATGTTGTCCGCTGACGATCGCCACCCGTGTTTCTTCCGGGTGGGAGGCGTCGATAAGCATTCTTTTGGTTGTCATTATTTTTTAAACTCCGGCGCACGCTTAGTTCAACGAGCCTCCCATTCAAAAGAGTGCTGTTGAAACTGAGGGTGCTTGTTCGTGAAACGCCGGTGGCGCCTGCGAACAGACCCACAACCGCCAGGGGCGGGTGGGGGGTGTATTCTGAACGCGCTGCTCTATCCGGCATGAAAAAAAGTCAGTTTTCTATGAGGGAAATCCCTCGCTTGGTTGGTATATACGCCCGAACTTACTGGAATACCAGCCAATGATGGCGGTATCCGGCAGCCGGGGAGTTAATCCCATAACGAAATCCCCTTAAGGGAACGTCGCTATGTTAACATAACGGTAGCTTTTTGGTTCGACAATGGCCTTGTTGCCGCCGGCCAGATTCGGCGGCATAAGGATTGTTGTAAACAGGCCCCCGTTTTAAGGCATTATGTAGGGGTCATAGGCTAGGTGTTGTGCCATATGTTGGGTGTTGAAAGGCTGTTCCTCAGGGCGTTGATTGCCTGCGTGGCCGTGCTGGCGGTGTTGCTGGCGGTGGCGGGGCCGGTTCCGGCCGAGGCCGCGAGCGGCGTTGTCACCGATATCCGCGTCGGCAACCAAAAGGACGTCACCCGTGTGGTCCTCGACGTCGACCGGAAGGTGGCCTTCAGCGTCTTTACCCTGGCCAATCCTTACCGGGTCGTCGTCGATCTGCCGGAAGTCGGCTGGCGTCTGCCGGCCCGTCCGCTGCCCGGCGCCACAGGCGTTTTCAGTAAACTGCGATACGGCCTCTACAAGCCCGGCAATTCCCGCCTCGTTCTCGATGTCCGCACGCCGGCTGCCGTGGCCAAGGCCTTTATCCTGGAAACCGGAAATGAAAAGGGATACCGGCTGGTTCTGGACCTTGCGCCGACGACCCATCAGGCCTTCGCCCGCGATGCCGGGAAAACGCCGCTTCATGTCGTTGCTGTCCAACCGGCCGCCAAACCGGCGCCGAAACCCGTTACCACGGCGGAAAAAAGTGCGCTCGCGCCGCCGTCGGGCCGTCAGCCCAGGATGGCTTCCGCCGCCCCCAAGCAAATGCCGCCCAAACCAACCGCCCCCAAACAGACCCCGCCCCCGGCCGCCATGGCGGCGACCAAAGCCTCGGTTTCGCCGCAGGCCTCACCGTTCCGGTTGGCGCCGCTCAAACCCGAACCCGGCCACCGGGCCAAGAAGAAAGTCATTTTCCTTGATCCGGGTCACGGCGGCGTCGATCCCGGCACCATCGGCATTTCCGGGGTCTACGAAAAGCACATCACGCTTTCCATGGCCCGCGAACTGAAACGCCAGTTGGAACAGACCGGGCGCTTCACGGTGTTGATGAGCCGCGCCAGGGATGTCTTCATCCGTCTGCGCGACCGGGTCCGCCTGGCGCGCGACCAAAAAGCCGACCTGTTTATTTCCATTCATGCCGACACGGTAAAAAACCGCAAGATCAAGGGCCCCGCCGTATATACGCTTTCGGAAAAATCCTCGGATAAGGAAGCCCAGGAACTGGCGGAAAAGGAAAACAAGGCCGACCTGATCGCCGGCGTTGACCTGACCCACGAGACGCAGGAAGTCACCAATATCCTGATCGACCTGGCGCAGCGCGAATCCATGAATCAGTCGGCCCGCTTCGCAACTTCCCTGATCCGGGAGTTGAAACACCAGACCCGGGTGCTGCGTAATACCCACCGATTCGCCGGTTTCGCCGTCCTCAAAGCGCCGGATATACCCTCGATACTCCTTGAGTTGGGCTTTCTATCCAATCCCCAGGACGAACGGGCGCTGCGCTCGAAGGCCTACCGCGCCCGGCTGGCGTCGGCGGTAAGAAAGGCCGTCGAGGCCTATTTCGTGCGCATCGAAGAAGCCACCCGGAAGTAAGTCCGGGTCTTTCAAGACAGCCATACCTTCGCCATATTTTTGGGGCCATATTTTCAGGCTTTAAGGAGTCCTGATGTTTCGCCCTTCTGTGTAAAGCCTCCTGTGTTAGGATAGCCGCGTTTTGGACATGACCCCGTTAAAACCAACCCCGGTTGTTTATGCTTAGAGCCTTCATGACGATCATCGGCCTGTTGGTGGTCGCCGCCGTCGTCGGCGCCGGCGGAGTCCTGTACATTTTTCAGACCTACGGCCGCGACCTTCCCGAATACCGCCAGCTTGCCAAATATGAGCCGCCCGTGATGACCCGCGTGCATGGCGGCGACGGTCGGCTGTTGGTCGAATACGCGCAGGAAAAAAGGGTGTTCGTGCCGATCCGGGTGATGCCACGGCGCGTGGTGCAGGCGTTCCTGTCGGCCGAGGACAAGAACTTCTATCACCATCCCGGCGTCGATGTTCTGGGTGTGTTGCGGGCAGTCCTGACCAACGTAAAGAACATGGGCCAGTCGAAACGCCCGGTCGGCGCGTCGACCATCACCCAGCAAGTGGCCAAGAACTTCCTTTTGACCAACGAGGTGTCCTGGCGGCGCAAGATCAAGGAGGCGATCCTGGCCTTCCGTATCGAGCGCGCGCTTGCCAAAGACCGGATTCTGGAACTCTATTTGAACGAAATCTATCTCGGCTTTGGGTCCTACGGCGTGGCGGCGGCGGCGCTGAACTATTTCGACAAGTCCCTGGGCGAACTGAGCATTGAGGAAGCCGCCTTCCTGGCCGCCTTGCCGAAGGCGCCCAACAACTACAACCCGATCCGCAAACCGGACGCCGCCAAGAGCCGGCGCAATTGGGTGATCCGGCGTTTGATGGAAGACGGCGCGATCACCGCCGCAGAGGCCGAGGAGGCGAAAGCCAAGCCGCTCGTCGTACGTCAGCGCTCGGCCACCGAATACGTCACCGCGGATTACTTCGCCGAGGAAGTCCGCCGCCAGCTGGTCGATCGCTACGGCGAGGAGAAGCTCTACAAGGGCGGCCTGTCCGTGCGCACGACGCTGGACCCCCGGCTTCAGGCCATCGCCACCCGGGTTCTGCGCGAAGGCCTGGAATCCTATGACCGCCGCCATGGATGGCGGGGGCCGGTTTCGCGCCTCCGGGAAGGAACTCGGCTCGATATTCCCGACGACTGGCGGCACGCGCTCTCGGCCATTGCGCCGGTTAAGGGACTGGGGCAGCATTTGCTGGCCGCCGTCCTCGGGCTGGACGGTCGTGGCGCGCATATCGGCCTTGCCGACGGAAGCACCGGGCGCATTCCGCTACGGGAAATGACATGGGCCAGGCCCTGGAAGGAAGGCCAGAAACGCGGCGCCAAGGTGACCAGCCCGGCCGACGTGCTGGTGCCGGGCGATGTGATCGTCGTCGATCCGGTGACCAAGGACGCCAAAGACTCCAAAGATGGCAAAGAGGGGCTCTATCCGGCGGGCAGTTATGCGCTCCGCCAACTGCCCGACATCGAAGGCGGCCTGGTGGCGATCGACCCCCACACTGGGCGCATTCTGGCCATGGCGGGGGGCTATTCCTATGCCAAAAGCCAGTTCAACCGCGCCACCCAGGCGATGCGCCAGCCGGGCTCCGCGTTCAAGCCGTTCGTCTACCTGACCGCGCTGGATGAGGGCTATACGCCGTCGACCTTGATCCTGGACGCGCCCTTCGTCATTGACCAGGGGCCGGGATTGCCGAAATGGCGTCCAGCCAACTACACCAAGAAATTCTACGGGCCGTCGACCATGCGGCTCGGCATCGAAAAATCCCGCAACCTGATGACCGTCAGGCTGGCGCAGACCGTGGGCATGGAGAAAATTTCCGAATACGCCCAGCGCTTCAACATCGTCAACCATTTGCCGGAGACGCTGTCCATGGCGTTGGGTTCGGGCGAGACCACGCTGCTCCGGCTGACGACGGCCTATGCGATGCTGGTCAACGGCGGCAAGCGGGTGACGCCGACGCTGATCGACCGCATCCAGGACCGCCACGGCGAGACCATTTTCCGCCACGACCGCCGCAACTGCGTCAACTGCCGGGCCATGGTCTGGACCCACCAGGACACGCCGCTCGTCGCCGACACGCGCCAGAAGATGACCGAACCCGCCAGCGCCTATCAGGTCGTCAGCATGCTGGAAGGCGTTGTCGAGCGGGGCACCGGGCGGCGGATCCGCGCCGTCGGCAAACCGCTGGCCGGCAAGACGGGAACTACCAATAAGGGCAAGGATTCCTGGTTCGTCGGCTTCTCGCCGGATTTGGCGGTCGGCGTTTTCAGCGGCTTCGATGAACCGAAGCCCCTGGGCAAAAGGGAAACCGGCTCCAGTGTCGCGGCGCCCATCTTCCGCGACTTCATGGCCGCCGCGCTGGCTGACAAAAAAGCCATCCCGTTCCGGATTCCGCCCGATATCCGACTTGTGCGCATCAACGCGGCGACCGGCAACCTGGCGCGTCCCGGCGACAAGAAAGTTATCCTCGAAGCCTTCAAGCCCGGCACCATTCCGACCGGCCGGGCGGAAGTCCTGGAAGGCGAAAGCTGGACCGCCGACGGCGGCACCCGCCAGCCTGCTACTGGCACCGGCGGGCTCTATTGATCCCGCCTTCGTTCCCGGCTACAAACCGCCCCAAGGATCAAGAATCAGATCAAGCCTTCTGGAGTTAGGCCATGCGTGCGGAAATCGAAGCCCTGTCGTCGGAAATCAAGCAGTCGCTGGAACTGCTGAGGAGGCATCTTTGACTACGACTCCGCGCAAATCCGCCTGGACGAACTGAACGCGCTCAGCGAAGACCCCGACCTCTGGAACGACTCGGAGCGTGCGCAGGACGTGATGCGCGAGCGCACCCGCCTGGATGCCAACCTCAAGGAAATTCACGGCCTGGAAAGCGAACTGGCCGATAACCTGGAGCTTCTCGAACTGGCCGAAGCCGAAGGCGACGACGATATCGCGGGCGAGGCCGAGACCGCGCTGAAGGCGCTCCGCGACCGCGCGGCACAAGCGGAATTGCAGACCCTGTTGTCGGGCGAAGCCGACGCCAACGACTGCTACCTGGAAATTCACGCCGGTGCCGGCGGCACCGAAGCCCAGGACTGGGCCGAAATGCTGACCCGCATGTATTCGCGCTGGGCCGAGGCGCACGGCCACAAGGTCGAATGGTTGGAAGAAAGCGCCGGTGAAGAGGCCGGCCTGAAATCGGCGACGCTGAAAATATCCGGCCACAATGCCTACGGCTGGATGAAGACGGAAAGCGGCGTGCATCGGCTGGTCCGCATCTCGCCGTATGATTCCTCGGCGCGCCGCCACACGTCCTTTGCGTCCGCCTGGATTTACCCGGTGATTGACGACGAGATCGATGTCGTTCTCGACGACAAGGATTTGCGCATCGATACCTACCGCGCGTCCGGCGCCGGCGGCCAGCACGTCAACAAAACCGACAGCGCCATCCGCATCACCCATGTGCCATTAGGCATTGTCGTGCAGTGCCAATCCAGCCGCTCGCAGCACAAGAACCGCGCGACCGCCATGAACATGTTGAAAGCCCGGGTCTACGAGGCGGAACTGCGCAGCCGCGAGGAAGAAGCCGAATCCGAACGCGGCGAAAAAACCGACATCGGCTGGGGCCACCAGATCCGCTCATACGTCCTGCAACCCTATCAAATGATCAAGGACACCCGCACCGACGTCGAAACGTCGAACGTCCAGGCGGTGCTCGACGGCGACCTCGACGAGTTCATGGCGGCGGCCCTGGCCCAGCGGGTCAAGGAAGGTGGGGAGGGGGGGTAGAAATGCTAGTAAGGGAAATAAGGGGACGGTATACTTAAATAAAGTCCAGTACATTGATTTTAAAGAGAATTTTTTGTAATTAAGTATACTGCCTCCTCATTAAGCTTTCTGAGAAACTGGCCCAGGACAATTTGACCGACACTGATTTGAAAAAGGCTATCGGTGGATAGCGAATGGCCAATCGACCCACCAATTTACCGATTGGCCTAGCGGGCTACATGTCCGCTAGGCCTCCAAAAGCGGGCATTTTAGGCAGGCATGAAAAAGGTCTGCTAATGACCCGAAGCGGACATTTTTTCTAGAAGCAGTGTCAGATCAGGTCGGAACAACTTCAGTCAATTAGCTGGGACAGCCTCAATACTATTTTAACAGTGATAATTCGTCACCCAAAAACGCCGCCGCCGCCCGCACACCGCCCGGTACACCATAGGTGCCATGAGCAATTCCGGTGGCGCACAAACCTATTTCAATCGCGCCTAGCGTCCCCATCATCATCGGGGCGTTGACATGCCCCATGTGTGCGATGCGAAACGCCGAGCTGCCGATTTCACCGATACCAATGCCTAGCACCGTCCCTAATTGTTCTTTGCAAAATTTCAGAAGCAGTGCCGGTTCTTCATCATTAATCATGCGGATCGTGGTAACGGTGACGGAGCGCTGCGCCGCCTCGGTAATGTTGAAATCGAACGCGCCACCCTGGCGCCACTCAGACACAGCCGCCCAAGTCGCGCCGGCCAACAAGCGATGACGCTCGAAGACATGCTCCAAGCCTTCATCAAAGAGCATGTCGAGCGCCTTGCGGATACCGAACAGCATTTGCACCGGCGGCGTGCCACTGAATTTCATATAATGTTCTTCGCCCTCGCGTTTTGTCCAATCCCAGTATGGGGAACGCAAGCCAGCGTTAGCGTGACGGGCCTTGGCCTTTTGATTGACGGCAACGAAAGCCAACCCCGGTGGTGTCATCAGGCCCTTTTGCGAACCGGCAACAGCGACATCAACGCCCCAGGTATCCATATCGAACGGCATGCAGGCCAATGAGGCGATGGCATCAACCATCAACAAGGCCTCGTGCCCAACCGCATCAATGGCGTTTCGGATCGCAGGGATATCGTTGACGACACCCGAAGCAGTGTCGATCTGCACGCAAAGCACGGCCTTGATGTCACCATCCTTGTCAGCGCGCAGACGAGCTTCCAATTCGTTAGGATCAACGGCACTTCGCCAATCACCTGGTAGGATTTCCGCATCGACACCCAAGAATTTACCGACGTCTCCCCAACCCAAAGCAAAACGTCCACTTTCACATACCAAAATTTTGTCGCCGCGGCTCAAGACATTTGTCAACGCTGCTTCCCAACCACCATGGCCGTTGGAAATATAAATGTAGGTATTGCCCGTCGTCTTAAAAACGGTCTTCAAATCCTGAAGAACGCTCTCCGTGATCGCTACCAGTTCTCCGCTGTATATATCGGTGGCCGGGCGGTGCATGGCGCTCAGCACTTCGTCTGGGACCGTCGTCGGCCCAGGGATACTCAGAAACTCGCGCCCGTTGTGTAGCGTCATGTTCGCCAGTCTTCAATAATCAGAAAATTTAACCACGCCGATCCTTCTTCACTCAGGGCTGACCTATTATTCAGTTTCACTCGCCATCCAGGTCAGCTCTGAGCCAATGATATTGGCTGTAGAAATACAAGAAGCAAACAAATCTTATTACAAGAGGTTTGAGTATCGCACTGTCTCTTTATTGGCTATTTGCGGACCTTCCGCCTGGCCATGATCTACGTCCGCTTCACTCCTCACCCACGCCGTCGCCATGGGTATACACGCGATCCGACGCCGTTGCCTCGTCGCGTTTGCGCCATCGACCATTTTCCGCAGCGGTAAAAAAATCGCCGCAAAGGGTGTTAAAGCGGGCCGGTTCCTCCAGATTTAGCAAGTGCCCCGATTTTGGGATTACCACCAACCCTGCCATGGGCATCGTCCGCTTGAGCCAAAGATTGATATCCAGACAGGCTTCGTCCTCGTCACCAACAAGGAGCAACGTTGGCGCTGAAACGGAGCCGAGTTCGGCTTTGAAATCATGCAAACTGGGTCGCGCCGCCTGAACATGCCTGAGTGTATAGCCGCTTCCAATGCCGGGATGCTGAGACAAATGATCCCGGAATTTCTCCCATTCCCGGGGGTCCTTGTATTTGAGTTGTATGCGATTGGGCCTCCTCGCTATGTCATCCGCCGGAACACGGCTTTCTTTGAGGATTTGTCCGGCGGCTTTCAGGGTTTCCTCAATAAAATTATCGCGGGTCGGGAGATGCGCTCCGGAACCGCCGCTGGCTGCAACTAGCGCTGAAACCCGTTCGCCATGTCGAAGGGCCATCATCAGACCCGTATAAGCTCCCATGCTGAGGCCGATAACATGGGCCCGATCAATTTTCAGATGATCCAGAACGGCAACGGCATCGGAAAGGCTTTGCTCCCAGCCATAGGCGTTCTCATCATCAGGAACGTCGGACGGCGGGTATCCTCTGGCCGCCGTGACGATGCAGCGGTAACGCCGCGAAAAGTGCCGCACTTGTTGTTCCCAGGCCCTTGCGTCCCCACCAAACTCATGCAGGAACAGGAGCGGGTGCCCACGGCCTGTTTCTTCGTAGAAGAGCTTGATTCCCGCCGATTTGAATGACGCCATGAAGGCACCCCCCCTTACAGCTCCGAAAGTGGATATTCGCAGGATCATAGCATTACGTCCGCTTTTGACCCAAAGGGTTCACGAAGGTGTAAGGAGGAAACCCATTGCACGGAAGCTGGGTCTGCGCCAAACTTTGACGCGGTATAAGGGGTAAGGTGGAAAGGTGTCCGCCCGCCAGCCCGGGGGTGATACAAAAATGAAACAACGCCAACTGGGAAACTCGGGTTTAAGCGTTTCGGCCATCGGCCTTGGCTGCATGGTGATGCCGGGCTTTTACGGACCGGGTGACGAGGCCGGGTCCATCGCTACAATCCATCACGCAGTCGACATCGGCATCACACACCTGGACACATCGGATGCCTACGGCGCCGGCAAGAACGAGGAGCTGGTCGGGCGCGCGATCAAGGGACGGCGGGATGATTTCGTCATCGCCACCAAGTTCGGCAACATCCGCGACGCCGAGGGCAAGCCCGCCGTTGATGGGCGGCCCGAATACGTGGCCGAGGCCTGCGATGCCAGCCTGAGGCGGCTTGGCATCGACGTCATCGACCTCTATTACCAGCATCGTATCGACCCGAGCGTGCCCATCGAGGACACCGTCGGCGCCATGGCTCGGCTAGTGGAGGCGGGCAAGGTGAGATACCTCGGCCTTTCCGAAGCAGCCCCGGAAACGCTCCGGCGCGCGCACGCGGCGCACCCTATGGCAGCCCTGCAGACCGAATATTCTCTCTGGACTCGCCATGCCGAGGAAGAATTATTACCACTCTGCCGCGGGCTCGGCATTGGTTATGTCGCTTATTCGCCCTTGGGCCGTGGCATGTTCGGAGGCGGCATCACCGGGCCGGGCAGCCTCGAAGAAGGCGACCGCCGGGCCAGTCATCCCCGCTTCCAAGCTGAGAACCTGGAAAGAAACGTGATGCTGGTAGAGCCGGTCAAAGACATGGCGGCGGACAAGGGCTGTTCGCCAGCCGTTATTGCGCTCGCCTGGGTGCTGGCCAAGGGCGAATACATCGTCCCCATCCCCGGCACGCGCACAATCAATCATCTGGAAGAAAACGCTGCCGCCCAGGACCTGAGCCTGTCCCCTGAAGAGGTGGCTACGCTCGACGAAGCGATCCCGCCCGGAGCGGCGACCGGTGAGCGCTATCCCCCGGGCGCGATGAAGCACCTGCATAAGTAGGAAAAACTGCCCCATATCCTCAACGAGATTTCGGCGGCGGCGCTTTAACGCTGGCACCATTTTCCTGCGGTAACAGCGAACCCAAGTCCACGGTGAATGGGAAAGAGGCAGTTCTCTTCTACCTCTATGGATTTGTAATATTCTGGACTATCGTCCTCCGCTTCCGGGTCCGCTTATGGCTATTAGCGGACCTTTTGAGCCGTAGCCAATTATGTCCGCTCTTACCCCGAAAGCGGACATTTAGAAGGTGGTCGTAAAGAGTCTGCTTTTGACCCAAAGCGGAAAATCCTCGGTCAAAGGTGGATAGTGATTCGCTTGACTCTCAGAAGTGGTTGCATTATCTTAAAAAAGAACGAGCGTTCGTTCTTAATAGCTAAGATCAGGTAAGTGACGACCATATGTCGAATTGCGCGGATCGGGAGCCGAAGTAGACCAAGGGGAAGGCCAAACATCTCATGACAACGATTACGACTAATATCAAGAACCCGGAGCGTGTTCGTGTGAAGCACGAACAGATATTCGACGCTGCGTTGAGCCTCGTGAAGAAAAAGGGCTTCAACAAGATGACGCTGCGTGACATCAGCAAAGAGACCCGCATGAGCCTCGGCAACCTTTACGACTACATTGGATCAAAGGACGACATTCTTTTTCTAATTCACCAGAAGGCGGCGAAGATTTTCGAGGCCAATATCGACAGCAGCGGCTGGAAAGACGCGCCGCCGCTGGAGAAACTGCGCAAGATCATTGAGGTCGAGTTTGACAGCAAGGTCGTCTGCCAGGACTTGGTGATGTTGATGTACCAGGAATCCCACGAACTGCCGAAAGAGGCGTTACGGAATGTTCTCGGCCTTGAAGAAAAGCGGATCACCGTTTTCGAGGAGGTCGTCCGCGAGAGCATCGACGCGGGCCTGCTGCGGCCGGTCAATCCGGTTGTGATAGCACATTTCATCATCACCCTAATCGATGGCTGGGTACTTCGACGGTGGAGCATCCACAAAAAAGTGACGGCAGACGAAATGAAGAAAAGCATCATGGATATGATCTTTAGCTACGTGTTGGACGGCGCCCGGGAAGGGGCGTGATGCGGCCACGCAAATAAGGTTCGCCCCGTGTTGGCGACAGGGGAGCGAAGGTCGGTTTCGGGCCTGGTGTCGATAGGGCCCGAGCCACGGAGCCACAAAGGAAAGGAAATAACGGAATGATTGGGATCAAAAGAGTTAAACGTATCGCCGTCGCCGTCTACGACCTCGACCAGGCGGTAAAGAACTGGGAAAGGCTGTTCGGCGTCAAGACGTTCCAGGTCGGCCAGGAGCCTGATTACAAGTACCACTGGGCCGGCTTCGAGATTGGCGACACGCGCGGAGACGGCGAAATGACCATGGAGTTTCTCTCGCCGATGGACGACCCCGAAGGCACGACGCTGATCGGCAAGTACCTCAAGAAATATGGCGAGGGACTTTACATGATCACGCTGGAAACAGAAGGGACAGCGGATGACGTGGTAATACAGATGAAGGAGACCGGCCTTGGGCCGTCCTGGGGCGGAAATCAAATGCAATGGACGGGGGAAAGGGGAATGGATGGGGTTGGTATTGAAAGCTGGACTGAAAACTACCTCAATCCGAAGGACGCAAACGGCGTTCTCGTGACCTTGGCAAGCATCAACTATCTGCCGCCGAAGGTCGTTAAGACGCAACCCGGGAAAACCCTGGAGAAGAACGATTAACAAGCAGCCATCCGACTGGCGTTCGTTTGACCATAAAAAGAACGAACGTTCGTTTTATTTACGGTCCATCGTTCCGTCACCGGTCCGGACGGGACATGGTCCCAAGTTAAAGAAACCGATCGGATGGCCCATAATGTCATGGAGGTTACCGATGAGACGTTTTGTAAAGATTACATTGGCGCTCTTGTGCGCCGCCACCGTTGGAATGGCGGGCCCTTACACCGCCGATGCCGCGAAGGCCAAGAAGCCGACGCGCGTGGAGATCCGGACGACCACATTCGGTGGTTCAGGCTATATTCTAGGCTTTGGCGCCACGGACATCCTCAACAAGAAGTCGGGCTGGGTGCGAGGTTCGGTGCTCGAGTCCTCGGGCACGCCGGAGAACATCAAGATCGTGGGACAGGACCCGAAGAAACGCAAAAGGACCTTCTTCACGACGTCGTTCGAGATGTTCGAGCGCGCTCAAAAGGGACAGTCCCCCTTCGAGGATAAGAGCGAACTCTATAAGAACCTCAAGGTCCTGATCAACGAGCAAAAGCTCGTCGCCTACCTGATCACCCTTGACCCCAACATCAAGACCCTGGATCAGCTGCGCGGCAAGCGTGTCGCGACCTGGCCCAAGGGAACGACCAAGTTCCACCTGACCCACAACCTCATCGCCGGTGCTGGCAAGGACGTGGCCGATTCCATCAAATGGCAGTTCACCGGCTATGGCGGTTACTCGGACATGCTGGTTGGCAAGGTCGATGCGGCGCTCGCCTTTTCGCCCGAGCGCGGGCGCAACGTCTTCACCACGGTGCCAAAGATGAAGGCGCTGATGACCAAGAGGCGTGTTTATTTCGTCTCGGCGACGCCGGCGCAGCGCAAGAAATCGGCCGAGCTTTTCGGGGACGCCTACGGGGCATCGATGACGCTGCCCGCCAACTCGTTCGGCAAGGACATCCCCCGCGAGGATGTCCTCGGCTTCGCCATCATCATCGCCTGGAGCGCCTATCCGGAGATGCCGGACAAAGTCGCTTACGAAATCATCAAGACGCTGCACGAGAACTACGGCATGATGAAGGAGTACCATTCGGCCGGCAAGGCGTGGTTCCCTGAAAATTTCGGGACTTACCCGGCGTCCAAGGAGGCCTACCATCCTGGGGCGCGCAAGTATTACGACGAAAAGGGAATCCACTACGGACGAGAGTATTATCTCGGGGTTTACGGCAAGAAGTAGTCTCGGGATTCCCCCTACGCTTGGGGGACGGACTTGACGAAAGAAGCTTACGGCAGTGTCGGCACGTCGCCGTCAGCAGATGCAACGGGGCATGGTGACCGGACAGGACATCTACGAGGAAGTCGTTGTTGTCCGGTCACCGCCCAAAGTCAGGAACACCCCCTATGGGAGGCATGGAGCTGGGAAAAAGAGACAACGTGGAACCAAGTTCAGGCGGTAAGGGCATAATACGCTGCATCCAGGCACTCGCCCTTGCCATGAGCACCTATCACCTCGTCAATTCGTATTATTTCATGGTCGGGTCTATCGAGCACAAGATGATCCACTTGTCCTTCGCCATCGCCCTGGTGTTTTTGGCGGCGGCGATGGACGACACCCGAAGATCTTGGCTCTATGTCGCCGCTATCGTTGTCGGACTTCTTTCCATCCTTTATCTCAAGATCAACCTTGAGCGGTTGTTCGAGAACATCGGCTTCCCCGAGTTTCCCGACTTGATCGCCGCGGCGCTAATTTTGGGTGTCGTGCTCTGGGCCTGCGTGGTGGCGTTCGGCTGGATCCTGCCCCTCGTCGCCGCCTCTCTTTTCGTCTACGGACTGACCGCGCACTACATGGGCGGGCCCATCCTTTCACTGAAGGAAATCATCTCAACCGTCGCCCTCACCTTCGGCAGCTACGACATGTGGGGCAAGATCCTCGACATCTCGGCCAACACTATATTTCTCTTCGTCCTCTACGGCGGCATGTACCAAGGTGTGCGGGCAACTAAGTTCTTTGACAACCTGAGCGGCCTCTTCAGCCGCTACGCCCGGAGCGGCCCGGCAATGTCGGCGGTGATCAGCAGCGCCCTCATGGGCACCACGACCGGTCAGACATCGCCCAACGTCGCCATCACCGGCGCCTTTACGATCCCGATGATGAAGCGTATCGGGTATAAGCCGCACATCGCCGCCGCCATTGAGGCCGCCGCGTCCGCCGGCGGTCAGATCATGCCGCCGATCATGGGCGCCGGGGCTTTCGTCATGGCCGACATTCTCGGCATCTCCTACTTCGAAGTCATCAAGATGGCGCTGGTGCCCGCCGTCCTCTACTTTGGCTCAGTCGCGATCTACGTCCATTTGCATGCATTGAAGACTGGGGTCTCGGCAGGCGACATGCCGTTCTCGCGTGAAGAACTCTGGCAGTATTTTCCGGTATTTGCTGTCCCGTTGGCAACGATCCTCATCGTTTTGGGCTTTGGCTACCCGCCCATGGTCGCCGCCTTCTGGGCCATCGCCTTACTGCTAATCATCAGCACCCTTCGCAAGATAACGCGACCAACGATGACCATGGTCCTGGATGGATGCGTCAAAGGCGCCACCATCGGCGCCAAGGTCGCGATTGCCTGCGCCACACTCGGCCCATTGATCGCCCTTGTCACTAAGACCGGCCTCGCCCTCAAAATCGGCGCATCGGTCGAACTATGGTCGCAAGGGAATCTGTTCTTGGGACTGTTGATCTTGATGGCCGTCGTCATCGTACTGGGGTTGGAGGTGCCGACGGTGGCCGCTTACCTAATCGCGGCCATTGTTGCCATTCCGGTGCTGGTTCGATTGGGCCTCAACACCAATCAGGCGCACATGTTTGCCTTCTATTTTGGCGGGTTCTCGGCGCTCACCCCACCTGTCGGCATGGCGGCTATCGTCGCTGCGAAGATAGCCAACGCCAGCTATCTAAAGACAGCCCTACAGTCGGTGATTGCTGCGATGGCGGCGTTTCTCATACCCTTCGTCTTCGTCTATGAGGGAAGTCTGCTCCTACTTCCCGGATCGACGGTGTGGTCGGTAATGACGGCGGCGACCCTTACGCTGCTCGGAGTCGGCCTGTTGCAGGCCGGGGCCATTGGGTACCTGTTCCATGCCCAGAACTGGATCGAGCGGGTGATGTATTTTGGTGCCGGCGGCGGGTTGTTATTCGGTGTTGCCAGCAAGTCGACGCCGTTAATTTTGGCTGCTCTGTCATTGATGGCCGTAGCTATTTTCGTCAACAGCTTGAAGGCGCGCCGCGCCGTCGAAAAGGACGGCACGGCAACTTAGGCTAATTCGTTAGCAAGAAAGGAAATGGTACACGATGAACCTTCTTTACACCGACAAGGAGAACGCCTACCGCGAGGAATTGCGCGCGTTCCTGAACCAGGAACTCGCGCCCATCGCCGCCCACATAGAGGAAACGGATGAGGTTCCGTTTGATTTTATGCGCAAGTTGGGCGCCAAGGGCTATATGGGAATCCTCCATTCCAAGAAGTATGGTGGCAACGAGCTCGGCCTCATCTACGACCACATTGTCTCTGAGGAAATCTGTTACCACAGTGCCGCCGTGGATATCATCCGCGCCCAGAGTACGCTTTACTTTGCCTCCCCCATCAGCCGTTGGGGTACGGAGAAGCAGAAGACCGAGATACTTCCCGGGATCATTCGGGCCGAGAAATTCGGCTCCATTGCCATTACCGAACCCCGGGGCGGGTCCGACGCCGCCTACATGACGACCAGGGCCGACACCGAGGGTGATGGTTTCGTTCTCAACGGTGAAAAAACGTGGATCACCAACGCCGGGTTTGCGGACTTCCTCTGCGTTTTTGCAATCACCGACACCGATGCGCACCCGCACCAGGGCATGACCGCGTTCCTGGTCCGCACTAACAATCCTGGCTTCAAGATCCTCCGCAAGATCGAAACCATGGGCGTGCGCGGCGGTTCTCATTGCCACATCCAGTTCGAAAATTGCGTAATTCCGGGCGACGATGTGATAGGCGAGGTAAACCGCGGTTGGGAGGTGCTAACCGACGAGTTGGCCAGCGAGCGGGTCGACATCGCCAGTCGTGGTCTCGGGTGCGCCCGCCGCGCCTTTGAAGAGGCCGTCCGCTACACGGCCCATCGCGAGCAGTTTCGCAAGAAAATCCGTGAGTTCGAGGGCGTCAGTTTCAAGATCGCCGACATGAAAGTAGCCCTCGAGGCGATGCGGCTGCTGATCATCCGCGCCGCCCGCCAGTTCGATGAAGGACAGCCCACCGAAAACGAAGCGGCGATCGCCAAACTGTTTGCATCGGAAGCATCGTTTCGAATTGCCGACGATGCGATGCAGGTGCACGGCGCCTATGGGTATTCCAAGGACGCCGAGGTCGAGAAGATCTTCCGCGACACCCGTGTTTACGGCTTCGGCGGCGGTACCAGCGAGATCATGAGGTATTTGATTCAGAGGGAAGTCTACAAGGAGTTCGACCTCCTCTGACGAGGCGCCAGGGGACATCGTGGAGCGCAGCAGGATGGGAAAGCAGACGTGATCATCGGCGATATCCTTATCAACAACGTCCGGCACTTCGCCGATAGGGTCGGCCTCATCGACGGCCAGACCGGCGAGCGCCGAACCTGGACGGAGATCAATGATCGCGTCAACCGCCTGGCCAACGGATTAACCGGGCTCGGCGTTGGTAAGGGAGATCGCGTCGGCATCGTTTCCGAGAACTCCATTCAGTGCGCCGAGTTCTATTTCGCCGTCGCCAAGATGGGCGCCATCGGATGTTCCTTCAACTATCTGCTGCATCCGGCACAGATGAGCGAACACGTCGGCGAGACCGGCCCCAAGGTGATCTTCCACCAGGAGAGATTCGAGTCCCTCGCTCGCGACGCACTCACCCAACACGGGGGCACCGCCCGGCTCATGGCCATTGATACGTCGGGACGAGAATCCGACTACGAACTTCTCATCGCCGACGCCACGAACGATGAACCCATGGCAGACGTGGGTGAAGACGATATTTTGATGATCACTTACACCAGCGGCACAACGGGTGTGCCCAAGGGTGTCATCGCGACGCATAAGAATCGCATCGCCCTATGCCTGGAGACCAACCTGTTCGTTGACCGCTACCGGTGGGACGACATCGTCCTCCATTCAACGCCGTTTTGCATTGGCGTCTCCGGACAGGCGCAACTTGGCTCCACCGCCTTCTCCGGTGCCGCCACCGTTATGCATGTGCTCAAGGGAGACACCTGGGCCGAGGTTATTAAACGCGAAAAGGTCACAGCCCTGCTGACCACTCGTTCGCGTCTGATGCCGGTTTGGCAACACCTAGACGAACAGTCGGCAAAACCCGATCTGGGTAGCCTGAAGAGTGTCACCACTGGCGGGCAGCCCCATACGCCCGATGATTTGAGGCGGATCATTGAATTCTGCGGGGTGTCGACAACGGCAAAGTATTACGGTCTTTCGGAGACGAGCACTGCAGGCACGAGGCTTTTGCGCCATGAGGTGGCCGCCGGTCTTCACCCGGACGCAACCGAGAAAGAGATTCAAAGGCTGTATTCCGTCGGCAAGCCGTTGCTCAGCACGCGCATCAGAATTGTCGAGGAAGAGGATAACGAACTCGGTCCCGGCGAAATGGGCGAAATTATCATCAAAGGCGACTGTGTATCGCCTGGTTATTGGAACAATGCGGCAATGACGGAAAAAGCGTTCCGCAATGGCTGGTTCCATACCGGTGACATCGGCACCTTCGACGAGGACGGCTATCTCTACATCAAGGGGCGAAAAGATTTCATGATCAATACGGGCGGCATCATGGTGTCGGCGGCGGAGGTGGAAAACTGCCTCCGTCGGCACCCACTCGTTTCCGAGGCGGCCGTTATCGGCGTGCCCGACGAACGTTGGGGCGAGGCCGTTACCGCCGTCGTCCGTCTCACGGAGAAAGAGGTCAACGACGAAAGGGCGTTGCACGATTTTTGCCGTCGCCAACTAGCCGGCTTCCAGGTACCGAAGCGATTCCTCTTCGTCGACGCAATGCCCAAGGATGTTCAGGGCCGCATCGACATTCGAGCGCTCTACAGGGATTTCGCCGGACATGATAACGAACATGGAAAAGGAATCGGATGATGACACGGGATTTCGAGGACACCTATATCGTTAGCGCCTGCCGTACGCCGATTGGTTCCCACGGCGGCGGCTTCAGGAACGTTCGTTCGGCAGACCTGTCAGCCGTCGTTGCCAACGCGGCAGTGGAAAGGGCCAATCTAAGCAAGGACGTGATGCAGGAGGTTATCTGGGGTGAGTGTCACCAGCAGGCCGATCAGTGCAACACCGCCCGCGTCTTGGCCATGAAGGCCGGTTTTCCCAAGGAGACCATCGGCGTCACCGTCAACAAGGTGTGCACGTCGGGCATGTACGCGATTATCGCGGGAACGAGGGAAATCCGCCTCGGCGAGACCGATGTGATCCTCGCGGGTGGCGTCGAGTCGATGAGCTCGGCACCCTATGTTCTGAGAACGGCACGTTGGGGACAGAAGCTTCAGCACGGTGTTATGTCGGATACGGTGTGGGAGGGGTTCACATGCGGCATCTCGGGTCAGATCATGGGCCAGACGGCGGAGAACCTGGTTGAAAAGCATGGCATCAGCCGGGAAGAGCAAGATGCCGTGGCGCTGAGAAGCCAGCGCAATGCGTGCGCCGCCATCGATTCCGGGCGCTTTACGGACGAGATCGTACCCGTACCCGTTCCGGGCGCCAAAGGAACGGTGACGATGGTCGATACGGATGAGCACCCGCGGCGCGACGTGACGGCGGAGAGCCTCGCCCACCTGAAGCCCTTGTTCAAGGACGGGGGTACGGTCACCGCCGGAAATTCCTCAGGCATCAACGATGGCGCGGCGGCATTGGTGCTGATGTCCTCGCGACGTGTGAGGGAAACCGGGGCGGAACCCCTGGCCCGCATTGTCGATTACGCCTTTGGCGGCGTCGAGGCGGAGTTGATGGGCTACGGACCCGTGCCGGCGGTCGAGAAACTGTTGAGCAAGACGGACGTGACCCTGGATGACATCGGGCTGGTCGAGGTCAACGAAGCCTTTGCGGGTCAGTATCTGGCGGTCGAGAAGCTGCTCGGCCTCGATCGTGAAAGGACGAACGTCAACGGCAGCGGCATCTCGCTCGGCCATCCGGTTGGTTGCACGGGCGCGCGGATCGTCGTCACCTTGGTCCACGAGATGATCAGGCGCGAAGAGAGGTTAGGCCTCGCGACGCTGTGTGGTATGGGCGGTGTCGCTACGGCGCTCTTGGTGGAAGCTGTGTAATTCCAACGGCCAGGAAAATCCATAAATATGTAGCAACCGAAAGGGATGCTTATGTCAAAGCAAGACTTCTGCTTTCACTACGCAACACGAGTTCGTTATTCGGAAATTGACGCGCAGGGAATTGTTTTCAACTCACATTATTTGACCTTCTTCGATATCGCGATCGTGGAATACATGCGCCATCTTCCTTATGACTATGCGGCGGGCGTCGAAAAATCCGGGAACGATTTCCACACGGTCAAGGCCGTGGTTGAGTTCAAGAATCCAGCTCGGTTTGATGATCAGCTTGAGGTATGGACGCGGACATCCGATCTCGGCCGATCCAGCATTACCTTCGCTTTCGAGATTTACCGGAAGGACGAGGATGTTCTTCTGACCGACGGGCAGGTTGTGTGGGTCAATGTGGATCAAGCAACCGCCAAAACCGTGCCGCTCCCCGAGGCCCTCGTCGAGCGCGTTTTTTCCACCGAAACCGTGGCGCCGCGACGCTCAAGCCAGCCCGCGGCGCCATCCGCGTGAACACGCTGTAGAACAGATATCAAGAAACGGAGCCATCCCATGGACTTCCATCTCTCCCCCGAAATCGACGACTACCGGAAGCGCATCCGCGCCTTCGTGGCCGAGCACGTGACGCCGCTGGAGGACGATCCGGCCAGCTATGATGAACACGAAATGATCAGGGAAGGCCTGCTTCGGAGGCTGCGCGAGAAGGCCCGGGCCGAGGGCCTCTGGTGCTTCCAGATGTCCAGGGAACGCGGCGGGGCCGGCGTCGATATTGTCGGCATGGCGGCCTGCTACGAAGAGATGGGGCACTCCATCTTCGGGCCGATGGTCTTCAACTGCGCGGCCCCCGACGACGGCAACATGATGGTTCTGGAAAAGGTTCTGCCCACTGAGGAACTGAAACAGAAGTGGCTGCAGCCCATCGTCGAGGGCAAGGCGCGCTCGGCCTTTGCCATGACGGAACCCCACCCGGGCGGCGGCTCGGACCCCACCATGATGCTGTCCACGGCCGAGCGTAAAGGCGACAAGTGGGTGATCAACGGCTTCAAGCACTTCATCACAGGGGCCGAGGGGGCCCAGCACTTCATCGTCATCGCCAAGACCTCCGATGATCCGCGCAAGGGACTGACCGCCTTCCTGCATAGGGGCGACGAGCCGGGTTTCCGAATCCATCGCCGCATTCCCATCATGGGACCCGAGGAGCACGGGGGGCATTGCGAGGTCGCTTACGAGAACATGGAGATCCCGGACGAGAACCGCCTGCTCGATGTGGGCGACGGCCTGAAGGTCACCCAGATCCGCCTAGGCACCGCGCGGCTCACCCATTGCATGCGCTGGCTCGGCATGGCTAAGCGCGCCCTGGAAATCGCGTCCGGGTACGTGAGTCAAAGGAAGAGCTTCGGCATCCCGTTGATCGAGCACGAAGGCGTGCAATGGATGATGGGAGAGGCCGTCATGGCTATTAACGTCGGACGGCTTCTCACCATGCACGCGGCGTGGAAGCTGGACAAAGGCGACTTCGCCCGCAAAGAGGTTTCGATGGCCAAGATTCAGGTGGCCGACACGCTCCACAAAGCGGTTGATACGGCCATCCAGCTTTGCGGGGCGCATGGCTACTCCAAAGATACGATTCTGGAGTGGATGTACCGCTATGCCCGTCAGGCGCGCCTGGTGGACGGCGCATCCGAGGTGCACAAAATGGTGCTTTCGCGATCTTACATGGAGGAAGGCATCGATTTCTGGTCTTGGGAGACCTGAGGCCGTGATAGAATCGCTTGCCAACCTGGAGGCTTTCGTAGCACTGGCTACGAAAGCGAAAGCCGTCCGCGCAACGGGGCTCATGTTGCTCTCGGGCGGCGCCATCCAGGAGA
Source organism: Alphaproteobacteria bacterium (assembly GCA_014382345.1). Taxonomy (GTDB): domain Bacteria; phylum Pseudomonadota; class Alphaproteobacteria; order Rhodospirillales; family Casp-alpha2; genus Casp-alpha2. The sequence goes on along the minus strand of JACNJX010000024.1, from coordinate 4,729 downwards.
ATTGGGCTATTGATCTCGAAATCACCGGTGGCCCGAACGCCGGCATGATTGAAGCCGTAGTGCGGACCGATGCGCCGTCGACCATTGCCTGCAGCCTAGGCCGCACCGAAGAATTCGCGGTTCTTAGCGCAGCCTATGATGCCGGAGTCAACACGCCAAAGCCCCTGTGGCTGGATGGAGATGGGAACATAACCGGCCGGCCGGCATTTATCACACGTCGCGTGCGGGGCGTGGCAAGCGGCCACAAGTTGGTCAAGAACCCAGAAATTGTTTTGAACAACGAATTGGTCAAGGATCTGGGACGGGAACTGGCGCGTATTCATTCCATCGTCCCCCCCCGGGACGACCTTTCCTTCCTTTCCCTGCCGACTGGCAATCCGGCTCTTGCCGCAATAGATCAGTACCGCCGCTTTCTTGACGCACTTCCTATGCCATATCCGGCGCTTGAGTGGAGCCTTTTGTGGTTGGAACAGAATGCCCCTGAGACCGGCGGGCCGGTGCTCACTCATCGGGACTTCCGAACCGGCAACTATATGGTCAATAACGGGAAGATTTCGGGGATTCTGGACTGGGAGTTCGCCGGCTGGGGCGACCCGATGGAGGATCTTGGCTGGTTCTGTGCGCGATGCTGGCGCTTCGGCGCAGACGGTAAGGGGGCTGGTGGGGTCGGAGATCAGGCGGATTTTCTTCAAGCCTATGAGGCGGAGTCCGGTCGTCGCGTCGAAAAGGACGTATTGCATTACTGGGAACTCATGGCCCATGCCCGTTGGGCCGTTATCGCCGCCCAACAGGGAGACCGCTTCGTCACCGGCAACGAACGAAGCATGGAACTCGCCCTGACTTCCCATATCGTGCCCGAACTGGAGATGGAATTATTGGCAATGACTGCGGAAAGTCATGCGTGATCAACCGGACGGTGCGCAGCTGTTGGACATGGCACAACGGCTGATGCGTGAGCAATTGCTGCCTATTATTCCGGCGGAACACCACTATACCGCCTTGATGGTAGCCAGAGCCATGGCCATCGCCTCCCGCCAGTTACATGCTGACCCTAGGTTGGAAGAAATTGAGCGTATGAATCTTGCAAATCTTCTCGGTGAGACCGGTGATCTGCGTTTTCTTAATAAGCTATTTGTTCAGCGCATCCGAGCCGGTAGCTTTGCCAATGATGCGGCAGTCTTCGACCATCTCTGGAAGACTAGCCTGGCACGGGTCCGTGAGAGCAACCCAAAATACGTGGAGCGTTCCGTTTTATTTGAAGAAGTGAATATGCGGGCACCAAAACCATGACATATGCCGAAATTAAAACTTTCGCTCGTATGTCCGCTTTTGGCTATTAGCGGACTCTTTGCCGAGGGGTGATTTATGTCTGCTTTACCCCCGAGATCGGACATTCTGAGGGTAGTCGATAAAGGTCTGCTTTTGACCTAAAGTGGACCTTTTTTATTCGGCGATTGTGATTGGATAAAAAATTTTCTCGGGCTTCTTGACGGCAAATCGAACCAGACTATATCTGCTCCGTCGGATGCCAAACTCTGGATCCGGCAAGGTTAGGCGTCCGGTCCGGATTGCCGGGCCGGGCTTGTAAATTGCTTCTGAAGGAGGATTGCAAGTTATGACCAGATATGATTTTTCCCCACTTTTCCGTTCGAGTATCGGCTTCGATCGGCTTTTTGACTTGGCGGATTCCATCTCGCGGATGGATCAAGCCGGTCCAAGCTATCCGCCTTATGATATTCAGGTCGGTGACGAGAACAAGTACCGGATTACCATGGCCGTGGCCGGTTTTTCAGAGGATGAACTGGATATCGAACTCCGCGAAAACACGCTCACCATTGCCGGTAAGAAAAAGGACGAAAATGATGAGTCGTCCTATCTGCACCGCGGCGTTGCGGGCCGGGATTTCGTTCGTAAGTTCGAGTTGGCCGATCACATGAAGGTCACGGGGGCGCATCTTAGTAATGGCGTCTTGAGCGTTGATCTGGTTCGCGAGGTTCCCGAGGCCAAGAAGCCGAAACACATAGAGATCAAGGCTGGAGAGCCAGAAAGCCTTCCGAAGAAGGCTAAGAAACTGCTCGAAAACGTCACCAAGAAGTCGGCCTAAATTGTTGAGACACCGCGCCGGACAACCCGGCGGGGTGTTTCCCTAAAAATTAACCCCCTTGATGGCTTGGTGCAGACAGAGAAGTTGGCTGCATGTCCGCTTCTGGCTAGAAGCGGACTCTATGAGTGGTAGCCAAATATGTCCGTTCTTACCCCGAAAGCGGACATTCCGAGAGTAGTTGTAAAGAGTCTGTTTTTGACCCGAAGCGGACTTTAGAATGCCGAAACTGATTACTTTAAGTCGCCACGGTCTCGTGGGATATTGTCGGCAATTGTGTATTGAGAGGAAAGCCATGAAACCGAGAATTGTGAGGGCCAATGAAGGCTCAACCAAGCTGGCGCCGGCGGATAAATTCGTTGGTCAGGTGTTGCAGGATCAGGTGTTCGTACCGGAGGATCCTTCGCGGCTTCGGGTCACCCGCGTTACCTTCACACCAGGCGGCCGGACCAATTGGCATGCCCATGCGGTGGGCCAAATTCTCTATGTGCTGTCGGGCACAGGACGGTTTCAACTTGATGAAGGCGTGGTGCAGGAAATCCTGCCCGGCGATACGGTTGTTATTCCCCCTCATACTCGCCATTGGCATGGTGCCGCACCGGACCAGATGATGTGTCATCTGGCGCTGTCGGAGACGGATGACTCAGGTGCGGCAACGGACTGGCTGGAGCCTGTCAGCGAGGAGGACTATACGGCGGCCACAGGCTAGGGTGAGAGTTCCGCGAATGCATCTTTGTAGTCAGCGTGCCAACGCGACAGGGGCGGGCGGTTATCGATGATATCCCCGGCGGCCCAGAGCATACGCTTGCGGTCCATTTCCAGTGTCACCTCGCCATCCGGACAAAGGATGTAGAAATCGCCCTCGTTCAGGGCATCGACGAGCATATCGATAACCTGATCCGGCCACCAGGCGCCGGTTCTATGTTCGCGGGAGCCGGTCGTCGTCATGCCCGGGATCAGAAGGTGCGCCGAGACGTTGCATCCTTCCGTGTTGCGCAGTTCGTGCTGCAACAGTTCCGTATAGGCCTTGAGCGCCGCCTTGGCCACGTTGTAGGGGGGATTCCCCGGAGGATTGGTGATTCCTTGTTTCGAGCCCGAGTTGATGACGAGGGCAGGCGTGCCTTGCTCTATCATCGCCGGGACGAAGGCTTGGACGCCATTGATAACACCCCAAAGGTTGACCTCCATGGTCTGCCTCCAAGTGTCATAATCTTGCCAGGTTCCGGCATTTTCCCGGGTGACCGCATTGTTCATCAGCAGGTCCACTTGTCCGAAGGCGTCATCGACACGAACCTTCAAGGACTCCAGGTCAACCGGATTACTGACATCTATCAACACTGCAATGACATCGTCAGAACCGCTAGGCGCTGCCTCTGCTACGGCAATGCGGGCTTTGTTTAGGTTGGTCTCTGTGATGTCAGCCAAGCAGACCTTCATGCCGAGGGACGCGAAACGTTTGCAGGCCGCTAAACCGATGCCGCTGGCAGCGCCGGTGACGACCGCGACGTGACCGGCGGAAAGGGCGGGGTGGTTCATGTTGGTGTCTCCTTGTTGGTATTCAGGCATCTTAGTCCCTTGCAGGATTATCGGGAAAAATCTGCCAGTCACGGTGTCATAAAAGGTCCGCTCTTGGCTATTAGCGGTCTCTTTGCCACACCCTTCTGATGTCTGCTTTGCCCCGGAAAGCGGACACTCACGAGACAATCTCAACTGGCTTCGGCGAACAGGACGGTGAATGCCGGAATTAAGGATTTTGAGGATTTCTACGGCGATGGCGATTTCGGAAAGAACTGCCCAGACTTGTTCCCCCTCGTAGATAGAAGCGGCATGCCTTGTGTGAGGGGACGGCTGTCTCCTATGATATTTGACGATGTTGTGAGATTTACAACCTGGGGGGAACCAATGCCTGAGAAATTTCACCTCATCAGTTCTGTTACCTGTCCGTGGGTGCAGCGATCCGTCATCACCATGCGCGCAAAGGGCGTAGAATTTGACGTCACCTACATCAACCTTCAGGACAAACCGGATTGGTTTTTGGAAATTTCTCCCCACGGCAAGGTTCCGGTCCTCAAGGTGGACGATGTAGCGCTGTTCGAATCCAATGCCATTGCAGAATACCTCGATGAGATGTTCGAGCCCAGGCTGCATCCCGCCGATCCCATAAAGCGAGCGCAAAATCGCGCCTGGACAGACTTCCTACCCACGTTTGGCTGGGGCCCCGGCCTGAACAACGTCACCTATTGCCCCTCCAAGGAGGCTTTGCCGGAAGCCCTTGATGCCGCACGGCTGCGCTTATCACGCCTGGAAGACGCCATCGCCAAGGAGCGCGGCAATGATGGGCCTTACTTCAACGGGGACACCTTGAGCCTGGTTGATGCCGCCTACGGGCCATTTTTGCAACGCTTCTCCATATCTGAGAAGGTCCTGCAGACGGGGCTCCTCGAAGAATTCCCCCTGGTCAGCGCCTGGTCAGGCGCGCTCCTGGCCAACGAGACCGTGACCGGCGCGGTGCCGCCCAATTTCTCGGAGGAGTTCAATAGGAACCTGGAGCGGCGCGGCACCTATGCTTGGGCGCTCATGACAGCCGCCCCAGCAGCCGAATAGATGTTCACTATGGGAAACAGTAGA